>JAEXPO010000230.1 GCA_023446675.1 Bacillota bacterium
TCTTTCAGCCGAGGTCAGATTCTCAAGATCAACCACAATACCGTCAAGCTGATAGGCTCTTACCACCTCACCAATCTGGTAGGCCAGGGCCACACGGTTATTAAGAGCCGCAACTCCCAAGGAATAATCCCAATGATTGCTTAAAAAAGGAAGCACTTCAACGCCTCTTAAATGCATATCATCAATAAAGCTTTGTGATAAAGCCGAGGATAAATTCAGGCTTCCATCGGAATACAGATTAAAATAGCTTGGTGAAACCTGGTTCAGAGAGCTTTGTGTACGATCCACATAGCTTGTGTAGGAGGAGCTGCTGCCAAAATAAACAAAGGACATGTTGAATTTCTTGTCTGCGGCACCGGACAGAGTGGACCCCAGCAATACCATGGTAAGGCCCAGAGCCGCGAGAGCTTTAAGTCTTCTCTTAAACTGCAAAATAAAATACCCCCTTGCCCTTAACTTTACCGTAAAGGGGTTGGGGGTTCAACGTGAAATTCTTACCAAAGGCCTTAAGTCCGCATCCCAAGTACCTTTTGGAATCCCGAGCATTAAGCTTCAGCTATTTTTTAATCGTACTGCCTACCGCTTTCTTGCTGATCTTCCACACGGCTTTCTTCCGGCTCTTCCTCACCGCTTTCTTCCGCATCTTCCACACGGCTTTCTTCCGGCTCTTCCTCACCGACTTCTTCCGCCTCTGTCAGCTCGGGAAGCTCCTCAGAATCACCGTACGCCTCTGCTCGGTCAGGTCCTGCCTCCATTTCACCCACAGGCCCGGTTGTGTAGGAGCGCTTAAAGACACCGGACAGAAAGAAAGCCGCAATGAGCGCCGTATACAATAAGGTGCTTTCCGTCATCCATAAACGGAAAATAAAAAGATTCATGGTCAGCAGTATGAAACCTACAAGGAGCACCCAGGCCATTATTCGTCGAAACAGATTCATAATCGCTTCATTCCTTTCTCGTTCTGCGTTTTTCAAGCCATTCCTTTATTTTTGCCTCATAGCCGTTGGCAGAGGGCCGATAATAAATGGTTCCGCGCATTTCATCAGGCATGTATTCCTGATCGTTTACGATATTGCCCGGAAAGTTGTGAGCGTATTTGTAGCCCACACCGTAGCCCAGGCTTTCCATGCCCTTGGCGGGAGCGTTTCGAAGATGCATGGGAGCCTCCCCCGTATTTTTAGTCTCCACATCATGAAGAGCATCACCAAGAGCCGCATAAGCCGAATTGGACTTGGGGCTGGTAGCCACCATAACTGCGGCATGAGCAAGGAGCAGCCGTGCTTCCGGCATGCCGATCATAGCCACGCCCTGGGCCGCAGCCACTGCCAGAGTAAGGGCATTGGGATTGGCCATGCCCACATCCTCCGAAGCGCAGATAATGATTCGCCTGGCCAGAAATTCCGGAGTTTCGCCCGCGTATAAAGCCTTTGCCAGATATAAAAGGGCAGCGTCAGGGTCACTTCCCCTCATGGACTTTATAAAGGCGCTGATATTGTCGTAGTGCTGTTCAGAGTTTTTATCAAAGCGGACGGCCCTTTTTTGTATGCAATCCTGAACCACCTGGGCCGTAATGGCATAATACCCGTCCTCACTCAGGGTGGTTGTAAGAACGGCAAGCTCCAATGCGTTTAAAGCAATACGGGCATCCCCTCCCGACATTTCCGCCAGAATATCCTCGGCATCCCTGTCCATTCGAACATCCATGCCGCCCAAGCCCCGGTCCTTATCCTCTACCGCTTTTCGGATGATTTTTACGATATGCTCCTTCTTCAGGGGCTCCAGCATAAAAACAGTGGACCGGGAGATTAGCGCCTTGTTTACTTCAAAAAAGGGATTTTCGGTAGTTGCTCCAATAAGCACCACCGTTCCGTCCTCCACATGCGGCAGGAGAGCATCCTGCTGGGCTTTGTTGAACCGGTGTATTTCATCCACAAATAAAACGGCCCTGCCGCCGGGGTTTAAAAAGGTATTCTGGGCATCCTCCACCACCTGCTTTATGTCCTTAACTCCGGCGGTAACGGCATTAAGCTTAAAAAAAGCAGCTTTCGTAGTGTTGGCAATAATCCGGGCAATGGAGGTCTTACCTGTTCCGGGAGGACCGAACAAAATAATGGAGGATATCCTGTCAGCCTTAATCATCCGGCTTAAAAGCTTTCCTTCACCTAAAATATGATCCTGCCCCACATAATCCTCAAGTGTCCTGGGAGACATCCTGTAGGCCAGAGGCTCTCTTTTCCCTTCCATTACCATCTACCCCCTTTTCTTTTGGGATGAATGTTAAAATTAAGTATTCTCTCCCGCGTCATCCGCAGGGCTTTTAGCCGATGGCCTTTTTCGGCGTTTTTTAGGCTTCAGTCCATATGCCTCCAGAATCTCCTCACGATGGGCCTCTTCATAGGAGCTGTACATATCGGGACGCTTTACCCTGGTTCGCTCAAGCATTTGAAGCTTGCGCCATTTTCCGATCTTGGCGTGATGTCCTGAAAGCAGAATATCCGGTACCGGCCTCCCCAAAAACTCCGGAGGACGGGTATACTGGGGATACTCCAAAAGTCCGCTGAAATGGGATTCGTCCGAATAGGAATCCTGTGAGCTTAAAACCCCTTCTACAAGGCGGCTGACACAGTCGATTAAAACCATTGCAGGCAGCTCGCCTCCAGTTAAGACATAGTCTCCAATGGAAATTTCCTCATCTACGATTTCTTCCAAAACACGCTCGTCAACGCCTTCATAATGGCCGCAAAGTATAATGAGATGCTCCTTTTCTCTAAGCCTCAAGGCGGCTTTCTGATCCAGAAGCTTTCCCTGAGGGCTCATGTAAACCGTATGGGGCTTTGCAGGACAGGGTTCCGCAAGGCTGCGCCAGGCATCATAAATGGGCTGAGACGTCATCACCATTCCCGCACCGCCGCCATATGGATAATCGTCAACCCGTTTATGCTTATCCAGAGTAAAATCCCGGATATTCACCGTGTTGATTTCAATAATGCCCTTTTCTCTTGCCCTTCCCAGTATGCTTTCGCCAAGGAGTGTATTCATGCTGCCGGGAAAAAGGGTTAAGACATCAAACCTCATCCAAAAGCCCCTCCGGTATAATAACCTCCATACGCCCCTCTTCCAGATCCACCATCGTTACAACGGACTTTAATGCCGGTAAAAGGATCTCGTTCTTATCCTCATCGACAACAATATAAACATCGTTACTGCCTGTCTCCAAAACCTCGGTGAGCTTTCCGAGAAGCTTGTCCCCCTCGTAAACGGAGAGGCCGATGAGATCGCATACAAAAAACTCATCCTCTTCCAATGGCCTGGCGAATTTTCTTTCCACCAAAAGCTCCCGGCCCTTCAGAGCTTCCGCCTTGTCCATGGTATCAATGCCGGAAAACTTTATAAGAATAAACTGCTTGTGGAGGCGAGTGCTCTCCACCCTGTATTCCCTGGGATTATCCCCTTCCATGATATTGACAAACTTCAAATAATCAAAACGGCCGACATCGGAGGTAAGCGGCAGAACCTTCAGTTCACCGCGAACGCCATGGGTATTGGCTATGGTTCCTATTGCCAGAAAATCTTTCACAAAAACACCTTCTATATCCAAGCTTTTTATAAATACTTTGAAGTTGGAGCTTCATCACCAGGAATTCACTCACCTTTGCTGCCTTTGGCAGTAACTGTAAAAAAAGCTCAGGGGCATTATGCCCTGAGCTTTCCAGCCGGATCTGCCTGTGAAAACAGCTCTCAATGAAGCTCCGGCAGACCGGGGCTTCATTGCCGGGGAGCTTTACTTAGGATTGAACGGGCTTTACAACTTCCTTGACACCCCATTTTTTAATGGTTATCTTTGTACGCTCAATGCTGGTTTCAAGAGTCATTTCGTCATCCTTAATATTAACGATTTTACCTGCGATACCGCCAATAGTCAGAACTGTATCACCTACAATGGCGCTGCCGATGTTTTCTCTGAGCTTCTTGTCCTTCCTGCGCTGGGGAACAATAAGGATAACGTACATAAGCCCCAGGGGAACAATGAGAAGAAGCATTTGGAGAAGAGACGCAATGGGAGATGCTGCAAGCTCGGCGCCTGTCGCACCGGCATCTGCGGAAGCAGTAAAGGCATGAATAAACGAATTAAAAAGTTGCATGGGTTAACCTCCGTAGGAATCGATTTATTCTCAAATATACATAACACTATAAACGACTGTTTGTCTGCACCATTTTCCGTATGATGAGTCAGAATCTGAAACGGGCTATGCCCGCAAACCCATAGCTCAGCATTGTCTGTGCAATACATGTTTTTTATTGTTGATTCTGAACTATAAGGTACTAATTCAGGTAAAAGCTTGCCGATTGTAAGCCGGAAGGCTTGGCTCGCTCACTCATTATACAGGAATAATGCGGTTACCGCAATGAAAAAGCGGCTAAAAATAGCATAACTTTTCCACTTTTAGGGTTCCCCTAATTTCCAGCTTTAAACAGGGTAACCGTAGCGGGTAAAAAACTCTTTCCTGAAATCCAGGAGCCTGTCATCCATAATGGCCTGACGGATGTCTGCCATCAGAGAAATCAGAAAATGGAGGTTATGCCAGGTTGCAAGCCTCAGTCCCAGAAGCTCCCCTGTTTTAAACAGATGGCGGATATAGGCCCTGGAAAAATTCTTGCAGGCATAGCAATCACAGGTTTCATCCATGGGTGAAAAATCTCTGGCATACTTGGCATCACGGACAATAACCCGACCGTTCTTTGTAAAAATGCTGCCGTTTCGTCCAATCCTTGTGGGGAGTACGCAGTCAAACATATCAATACCCCGGATGCTTCCGTCAATGAGATAATCCGGACTTCCCACTCCCATAAGATAACGGGGCTTGTCCGACGGTAAAAGGGGCACGGTGTGCTCCAGCATATCATTCATTATGGCACCGGGTTCACCCACGCTTAAGCCGCCAATGGCATAACCTGGAAAATCCAGCTCCGTAATCTGCTTGGCACTCTCTTTTCTGAGCTCCGGATAGGTGCTTCCCTGAACAATGCCAAAGAGAGCCTGATCCTCCGGCCTTTTATGGGCTTTTTTACAGCGTGCCGCCCACCGGGTGGTCATTTCCATGGAACGCTTGGCATAATTATACTCGCAGGGATAAGGCGCACACTCGTCAAAGCACATAATAATGTCTGCGCCAAGAGCATTTTGTACCTCATTGGAAAGCTCAGGCGACAGGTATTTTTTTGAACCGTCAATATGGGAACGGAAGGTTACTCCATCCTCCTTGATATTGCGCAGGTTGCTCAGGGAAAAAACCTGAAAGCCGCCGCTGTCTGTCAGTATTGCCCTGTCCCAGTTCATAAAGCCATGAAGGCCTCCGGCTTCCTTTACCAGCTCATGCCCCGGACGCAAAAAGAGGTGATAGGTATTGCTCAAAAGAATTGAGGTACCTACCGCCTTCATTTCGTCGGGGGACATGCCCTTTACTGCTGCCTGGGTTCCCACGGGCATAAACACCGGTGTGTCAAAGCTTCCGTGGGGGGTGTGCACTCTGCCAAGACGGGCGCCTGACTGCTTGCACACCTTAATAAGTTCGTAT
>JAEXPO010000273.1 GCA_023446675.1 Bacillota bacterium
TATGGAAATACGCCATCCCCGTGCTGCCCATAACAGCAGCAGAAACGGGGGTGCAGTTTTTTCAGCAAATAGGACTTTGGAAAAAAGTGGGGTAGACTGGCTATGATCAAGGGAGAAACAGACGGACAAAACCTCTTAAACCGTATTGAGGCGAATCCCGTCATTGCGGCTGTGCGCAGTGAGGGGGAGCTTCAGGCTGCGCTGGATTCGCCGGTAAGTACAGTTTTTCTCCTCCATGCGGACATATTTAATATTGGCCCCATGGTGGGCCGTATTCAGGCCTCCGGTAAAAGCGCACTGGTTCATATGGATTTTCTGGAGGGCCTGGGAAGGGATAACCGGGCCATTGATTATCTAAAGGAGCGGATTCAGCCCGACGGCATCATAAGCACGAAAAGCGGACATGTAAAATATGCCAGGGAACAGGGGCTTTTTGCCGTTCAACGTTTCTTTCTTATTGACAGCCAGTCCTATGAAAACTCCATAAAAACAGCTTTGCAGACCAAACCTCATATGGTAGAGGTCATGCCGGGAATTATCCCCAGAGTACTGGAACGCATAACAAAGCAGCTCGATATACCCATCATTGCAGGCGGGCTTATTGAAACAAAGGAGGAAGTGGTAGAAATACTCAGGGCGGGAGCCTGGGGCATCTCTACTGGTAATTCCTCCCTATGGTGTATTTAGGTTGATTCCTTAATTTCCTTTTCTACCGAAGTACAATTTCTTCAGGGAAAGCGGTATTCCGGGATATGCGCCACATCCTGTCGATATAGGCTGTGGTGTATACCTGCTCAATACGATGATAGTAAGTGGCTGCCTTTTCCGTCATTTCATAATAGCTTTTTTCACGCCGGATATATCCCAGCCTTTCCAAAAGCCAAAGCTCTGCTCCAAAAAGCTTTTCCACAGGCTTGCCAATAACGGCCTCGAAACGTTCAGGAAAAAGCTTCAGTCCGTAAGCGCTCCAGAAAAGGTAATACACGGCCCTTTGCCTTAAGGTGAAGGAAAGGGTTAACGACGTGGGGAGAAGCTCTTGCTCAATACGCCTGCAATAGGCATCAATGGAAAAGGTATTTATTTTGAAGCAATCCCTCAAAAGGGTTGTGGCCGATACCCCAAAGCCAAGAAAGGCTTCTCGTGTAACGGAGGAATACTTTCGGGTATCTGGGAGGGCGAAGGTCCAGACGGAGGTGCGTACCCGGTTATGCTTGCGGCATTCCTCCGACAGTACCTTGAGAAGGTGCTTTTTCTTTTTTTGGGACAGGGGCTTGTGAGGATTATTGGCAAAGGTAAAATCAATAAAGGGGTAGGTGGAAATTTGGGTTGCACCGTGCTCAAAGGCCAATGCAATATCCTTTTTCAGAGATTCCTCCGTTTGGCCCGGGATAGCAAAAATTAAATCCACATCCACCGTTTCGAAGCCTGAAGCCTTTACCAGGCCCAGTTTATGTATGAAATCATCTCCCTGCCGTCCCAGCCTGGCGAGACATTCCCTGTCAAAGGACTGAATCCCCAGACTGACCATGGTTATTCCACTTTCCTTAAGCTTGTGAAGATTCTCGGGAGTAATGTCCTCAGGATGCAGCTCAGCGCCGATACCTCCGGTAATAATGAAATATTCCCGGAGCTTTTTAATAATGTCACCCAGATCCTCTGCCATAAGGGCGGGAGTGCCGCCGCCGAAATAAAGTCCCGTAACGGTTTTCTTCCCCTTCATGGACCTGCCCGCAAGCTCGATTTCACCCAGAAGGGCTTTTTTGTAACGGACTGCGGTATCGAAATCATAGGGAACCTTGCAGTAAGGGCAGAAGCTGCAAAGGGTGCGGCAGAACGGAATATGTACATAAAGTCCTAAATTATCTAAATCCTTGTATTTCAGGGGCGAAGGCCCGAGGTTTTTAAAGCGAAAGGGCTGGAAGGAGCGGGTAAGGCCCATTCGAAGAAGGCTGGTCAAGAGCATGGTTTTCTCCTTTTACTGTTAGGTTTTTTCTGTGGAGGTTTTAGCTTGTTACAGCTTATTTAGATAATTACAAATGCATAAGTGTTATAGCTGTATTAGATGTATTTAAGGTAAGTGGCGAGCATGTCCCGGATTACCCGGAGGTTGCCGTTAAATACCAACGCGTACTCGGCAGCAAAAAAGTAACCGCATTTTTCACAGAGGCCCTCAATGTCAACACAGCGGCCGCATACAGAGACTTTTCCGTTTTCCATCACCACGCACTGATGACAGGGGGTGGGAAAGCGGTTTTCAACTAAATAGGGAAAGGCGCTTTTTAGGTTAAAAATAGGGTAGCCCTGATCCAGAAGCTTCTCTATCTCGTCGCAGCAGGCTTTTTTCTCCTCTGCGGAAAGACTTAAATCTTCCGTGCCGGGATAGGGCGTATGAAAGTTAAAGGATACGGCGCGGATATTCCTTGTGTCGAGGGCTGTTTGGGCTACCGTTCGAATATCGTCCTTGTTAACGCTGTTTAAAGCCATATAAAGGCACAGGTTTTGGGAAGTGGACAGCTGTATGTTTTTCATAATCCTGTCATAGGTATCCCCTCTTATAGCGTTATGCCGTTCTCTTGCGCCGTCCAGGCTCAGAAGGATGAGATCCGCCTCAGGCAATTCCAGAGGATAAGTGCCGTTGGTTACCACATTTATAATGAGAAAGCCCATATTGCGGGCTTCCAGCACAAGATCCCTGAGAGTCAGCTGTCCGTCCTGCCATAAAAAGGTTTCACCGCCGCAAAAAAAGAGAATACGGATACCCATGGCATAAAGTGTCTCCATCTCCTTTTTTATTTGTGAGTAAGGATAAATTACTCCGGTAATGTTGTTAACGGCACAATGCCTGCAGGACAGGTTACACTTATCTGTAAGAATGATGGTACCTAAAATGGGCTTTTTACGGCGAAATAAAAGGGTTCCGGTACCAAAGGCAGCAAAATGTAAAAATGATTTCAGCTTCACGCAGCTTCTCCTTATCTCTTTTTATAGGTTGGTATGAGTGGGGGAGCTGTCTGTCCAGTATACCATAGAAGGTACGTCCAAAGCGGAGGACTGTCTGTTTTATAGCCAGGGTTTTTAAAAAGGATACGTTGTGCCTTCAGAAATAAAGGAGTATAATTCAATTATAGCAATACCGTTTCATGTGAGGAGATTTGGAGTCACATAAAAACGAAGCCTGTGCTTCTGTTTTTGTGTGGCTTTTTTGTATTGCGTTTTATCTGTAGGGGGAGACCTGATATGTATGACGTTGCCGTTGTGGGAGCCGGTGTATGCGGCGCCTTTATTGCAAGGGAGCTTTCACAGTACCGCCTGAAGGTATGTCTTCTGGAAAAGGAAGGCGATGTGGCCATGGAGACGAGCAAAGCCAACAGTGCCATTGTACACGGAGGCTTTGATGCCAAGCCCGGTACGAAAAAAGCGCTTTTAAATGTTAAGGGCAAGGCGCTTATGGAAGAGGTATGCCGGCAATTGGACGTTCCTTACCGGAAAATCGGTTCCCTGGTGGTGTGCTTTGATGAAAAAGACATACCCCGTCTTTATGAATTAAAGGCAAGGGGCGAGCAAAACGGTGTTGAGGACTTGTCCATTGTTGAGGGTGCTCCGTTATTTGATATGGAGCCCAATCTCAGCCCCAAAGCGGCAGCTGCCCTATACTGTCCTTCAGCCGCCATTGTCTGTCCCTATGAGCTGACTCTTAAGGCAGCCGAAAACGCAGTGGAAAACGGCGTTGAGCTTTTTTTGGACTGCAGGGTAACGGCAGTTGCTCAGGAAGAAGATGCCTTTATTCTAGGCACAACCCGCGGTCCAATAAAAACACGGTATTTAGTGAACGCGGCAGGCCTTTATTCCGATGAGCTGGCTGCTCTGGCCGGCGACGAAAGCTTTTCCATCAGCCCAAGGAAAGGGGAGTACCTCCTTTACGATAAAAAAAGAGGAAGCCTTGCACAACACATCCTTTTTCAGCTTCCTTCCGAAAAAGGCAAGGGTGTGCTTGTATCTCCCACCGTGGACGGTAATCTTATCGTGGGTCCTAATGCGGCGGAGGTTTCTTCAAAGGAGGATGTGGAAACCACCGCAGAAGGACTGGCCTATGTGCTTGAAAATGCCCGCCTTACCATGCCTGTAC
>JAEXPO010000298.1 GCA_023446675.1 Bacillota bacterium
CCAGCCAGCCGATTCCTGAAATAATGAGGTAATTTGGGATTGCGGTTACCTGTACTGAAAACATCAGAGCCGTAACAATAACGGCAAAAATAAGCTTTCTTCCGGGAAAGCGGTGCTTTGCAAGGGCATAGGCGCACAGGCTGGCAATCATAAGATGACCCACGGTACCTGTCACAGTTATAAACACCGTATTGAAAATATACCTGGAAAAGGGAACCCAGGAGCTTCCCATCAGGATGAACACATCACGGAAATTATCCAGCGTTGGATTTTTCACTAAAAAACGGGGAGGGAAGACGAATAATTCCTCCAGGGGCTTTAAGGAATTGCTGAAGGCCAGTATTAGCGGCAGAACCATAAAGGCGCCCATCCCGGCAAGAAGAGCTATGCTGAGGAAATCACCGCTTTTGGATCGGCTTGGTTTTTTTCTGAACCCATGTCGAGCAAATACCATAGCCTTACGTCCCTACCTTTCTTAAAAGAAACTGAACCGCCTTATTGCAAAGAATCATGACGACAAACAGTATGGTTGCAATAGCTGATGCATAGCCCATTTCAAACCTTATGGTGCCGTAGTCTACAAGATGGGATACAACGGTATGAGCGGCATAATTGACGCTGGGGAATCCCGCCAGCGCAGCCAGCTGGTCATGTATAGCGAAGGAAGCCGTGATGGTCATTACGGCGCCAAACATAAGCTGCTGCTTCATAGATGGCAGGGTTATGAACCAAAGCTCCTGGAAACGGTTTCTTATGCCGTCCACGTAACCGGCCTCATAAAGTGAGCGGTCAATATTCTGCAGGCCGGCGATAAAGGATAAAAAGCCTGTTCCCATACTCATCCAGAGCACAACAATTACAAGTATGGGCATAATATAGCGGCTGTCCTCGAACCACAGAATGGAATTATAGGTTATCCCCAGCTTCATGAGCCAGCCGTTTGCAAGGCCGTAGCTGTCGCTGGAAAAAATGTACTTCCATATAACAAAAGCCTGCCCCGATATAGTGGGCGCATAAAAAACCAGTGTCATAAAGGCCCTTTTTTTAGGTTTTAAATCATTAATCATCCAGGCGGTAAACAAAGCCATAAAATAACCGATTGGACCGGTGATAATGGCAAAGAGAAACGTATTTTTTACAGAGGTAAGAAACACCTCATCGGCAAAAACCAAATTAATGTAATTCTGCCAGCCGATAAACCTTGGCTTTTCAAGAACATTAAAATAGGTAAAGCTTAAGCCGATGGACATAAGAACAGGAATGAGGTAAAAAAGCGTAAACAGAATACAAAAGGGAGCGATAAACAGATAGGAAACCTTATGCCTTTTTATCTCCGACCACAAAAGCCTTCCCTTATAGCGGAAATATTCCGGGAAAAGATTGGCTTCCTTGCTTTTCGAGGCAACGGATCCGGTTACCGTATTATTCATTTTAACGCCTCCTTCTGTGCATTATTCACCCTTAGACCAAACTCCAGGCGCTTGTTTTCAATCTCATTATTAATTGACTTTACAATATCCTCCAGAGTTTCCCTGGGATCCTCATTGGCACTGTAAACGGAATAAAAGGCATTTTTAACATGGCGTTCCGTATAATAGCCTCCGGGGATCTCCGGAAGCGCCTTTACCCATTCCAATTGAGCTACAAGCTGCTTGTAGTCCGTATTGGTCCAGGGCAGATTTTCAAGGGCCTGCAAATTGGCTGTGGCGACACGCCCCGAAATACCTAAAACATTTTCAATTTCATTCCCATAATCTGTCTGAGTTTCCGCACTCATCCACCATTTTAAAAAGCGCCACCCCTTCTCCTGTTGATGGGAGGTAGCCAAAATAATGGAGGCAGTTTCCCACGCAGAAACACTGCCATTGGAGCTTCCATCCCCGGCCACATAGGCAGGCACAGTGGTAAAACCCCATAAGCCTCTGATTTCAGGAGCAAAAACGGACAGATAATTATAATTGGTGTAATCGCCGATGGCCAGCGGCATCTCTCCCGTTCGGAAACGGTTTGCAAAGTCAAAGGTAACCGGCAAATCGTACTTCACATAGTTTCCAACCCACTGCTGGAAGGCTTTAACAGCCTCTTCCGTATCCAGGCCGCTGCGTTCTCCGTCATCCGAGTAATAAGCGCCGCCATTCTGGTACAAAAACATGGCGAAGGTGGTCCAATCGGGAAAAATCCCCACATTCATTTTATTTTTTTGGATGGTGGCAAGGCATTCATAAAAATCGGTCCAGTTGGCGGGAACCTTCAGCCCCAGCTCCTTAAGCACATCGGCCCGGTAAAACAGAACATGAAAGGACATGGTCTGAGGAAGGGCATAAACGCCGCCCTCCAGCTGAAACTGGGTTAAGGCTTCGCTGTGGAACCAGGAGCTCACCTCCTCAAAGTCCTCAAACCTGGTGAGATCCACCGCCGCGTTGCGAAGCGCGTAATTTACCGGCTCCTTTCCGCCCACGTTAAGCGCCACATCCGGCCCCTTACCTGCCAGGGTCGCGGAAAGGAGCACATCCTTGTTGACCAGCTTGATATTCACGGCGATATTGTTTTCAGGTACAAAATAATTGTCCGCCAGACTTTTTATAACCGTAGCCTGATCCCTTCCGCTTCCTGTCATGCTTGTTACATTGGCGCCGTCGGCCAGAATCCAGACCTCCAGAGCATCTTCCCCATAAACCTCACCGATGCTGTCATAATCCTCAAAGAAGCTGGCAATAAAGGCCTTTATTTCATGAAGGAGCTTTCCCAGAAAGCTGTCCGCCGCCTGCGGAAGCTCTTCTCCGGGAGGGCCGATAAGAAGATAATCGATTTCCAGGGGCTGCTCGGTCATGCTCAGCTGCCAGGAGCCCAGGGCGACAATATTGTCCTTGAAGGCAGACCATTGCCTGGCGATTGTCTCCGGCCTGGAGGACATCAGCTCCAGCTGGTGGATTAAGTTGTCAATGGCCGCGGACTCGCTTCCCTTTGAGCCGTTGGAATAGCGATCCAGCCTTTGGGAAATTTCCTTTATCCGCTTATATTGAGCTTCCAGAATGCTTATAGCTTCCGGAGTTTTAGTCCTAAGCTGGTAATCCCGCAGAGTGTCCGGAGCGCTTCCTATAACCATCAATAGCTGCCTGTAGGCCCTGTTAAGCTCGGAAATGCAATCCTCCGTCATCTCAAGGATTCCGGCAAGCTCCTCTCCCAGCGTTACCTCAAGGGTAAGGGAATGCCTGCCCTCCGTAAGAAGAAACCGGTATGCTCCCTCTTCGTTACCCAAGGCTGCAATCTGCCATTCGTTTTTATAATGGAACAGCGCCTCTTGCGCTTCTTTGAAGGGAACCTCTCCGTCAATTTTTACCGTACGGGCCACGGTCATGCCTGTTTTTATATTTTGACGGTATTTAATGTCTATTTCATACAAGCCGCTCTCTGGAACCTCGATTTCCCATGTTATCCACTGTCTAACCAGCTTCCAGTTGTTTCCGCCTATGGTATTCAGCCTTATTTTGGAAACGCTGTAGGGCTCGGTAAGCGAGGAGGTACGATCCGCAGTGGGATAAAGGGTGGAAGCGGATTTATAAGC
>JAEXPO010000301.1 GCA_023446675.1 Bacillota bacterium
CAACGCTTACGAGATTAGCTGACGGATTCGGGTCGAAAGAGCTTAACCCTACCGGCATTTCGCCGGATTCACCCCATTGAATGGTTCTCCCGTTCCTTAACGGATTCAGCGCATTAATACATTTACCATGAATTCAAGATTTACATTTGCTTTCGAATCTTTAAAATGAAAACTCTGAAAATTTATCGTTTAGGCTCATTTATTATACCCTCATTTCCCTTTAATTGTCAAGTGACAACTTGTGTTAAGATTGTGTTACGTCTTTCTTCGTCTTCTTTCGCCCTTTTTTTTAGGCCATTTGGATGCAATTGATATAGGCACAGCTCCATAATACCCATAATTTATGCTAATAATAAATTTTCTTGTTAAACTTGACATAAGTTCGTTAAAGCTATAGAATTCAAATTAGAGAAATTTTGTTCGGGGGGAAGTTAAATGAAAGCAACCGGTATGATTAGAAGCCTCGATCAATTAGGAAGAATTGTTATTCCTATTGAATTGCGGCGAGTTCTGGACATCGAGATCGGCGATGGTCTGGAATTTTATTCCGATGAAGAAGCCATTGTACTTAAAAAATATGAACCTGCATGCATTTTCTGTGATAATGCAAGGGACATTAAGGTCTACAGGGGCAAGAATGTTTGTGGCGAATGCTACGCAGCCCTAAAAGCCCAGGAAAAGGACCCGGAATAAGAATAGAAAGCGTGTAAGTGGCAAGCTTACACGTTTTTTCTTATGTTCCGGCTTTTTTTATGTTAAAATCGTTTTATGCTATTGGCGATTTCACTCTGGAAACACGTATGTCTTCGGATTTCATGCCTTTGTTCCCGAAGTGAAATCAACATACGGAACAGGAGAAATCATTATGGAAAAAAACACAGCCCCCGCCGGTAAAGCTCTTTATCCCCTTGTGTTTGAGCCCCTCTATAAAAGCTATATCTGGGGCGGAAAAAATCTTGATAAATTCGGTAAATCCCTGCCTGATGCCAATGTGGCCGAAAGCTGGGAGATTTCAGCCCATCCTCAGGGCCTGGGTATTGTAGCTAATGGCCCCCATCAAGGCAAAAGCCTAATTGACCTTGCGGAAGAACTGGGCCAGGATCTTTTAGGCTCTTTAAGCACCGAGAAATACGGC
The DNA here is from genome assembly GCA_023446675.1 of Bacillota bacterium. Classification (GTDB taxonomy): domain Bacteria; phylum Bacillota; class Clostridia; order DSM-8532; family DSM-8532; genus DTU059. Next base: position 1,136 of record JAEXPO010000301.1, read on the forward strand.
AAGGTATTTCCCCTTCTCATTAAGCTCATTGATGCCAACGACTGGCTTTCGGTTCAGGTTCATCCCGGCGACGAGTACGCCCGTATTCATGAAAACGATTTCGGCAAAACGGAAATGTGGTATGTTCTTGAAGCCGAACCCGGCGCCAAAATCATTTACGGTCTTGCGGATAATTATAATAAAGAGTCCTACGCCCGGCTTATCGCTGAGGGCCGAATCGGCGAATCTCTGGCCTATAGCGAGGTTAAAGCAGGCGATGTGGTTTATCTTCCTGCCGGAAAGGTCCATGCCGCAGGCAAGGGAATTCTTATTGCGGAGGTCCAGCAGAATTCCAATGCCACCTACCGCCTGTATGATTACGACAGAAAGAATCCCGACGGAACCACCCGGCCCCTCCATATTGAAAAGGCGCTGGATGTTATTCAATTCCAGGAGGATGCTTCTGCGGGCTTTTGCGAAGGGCTTTCTTATGACGCGTCCCCTGAGCTTTCAGTAAGGGTGATTATAGCGGATCCCCATTTCTGCGCCGAGGTGCTTACCCTTAAGGGGACAGCCAAAATAGCCTCGGACACGCGCTCCTTTAAAACACTAACTCTGCTTAAGGGCTCCGCAAAGCTCCATTGGGAAAGCGGTACCCTTTCCTTGATAGCCGGACAATCCCTGCTTCTTCCTGCGGGCCTTGGTGAAATAATGCTTGAGGGGGATGCCCTTTTCCTTAAATCCTATGTGGCAGATCTTAAAACAGACGTCTTACTGCCCCTTAATAAAGCAGGCTATGAGCTAGAAGAAATAAGAACCCGGGTAGGCGGCATTGCCTGACTAGGGCTGCAAATCGTATAAAAAAACACAAAAAAAGGTTGACAGCCTTTTTTTGTTGTAGTATATTTTATTTGTAATCATTACAAATTTGAATTGATTACAAATTAGGAAGGCGGAAAATTTAATGAAGGCAGGTACAGCTACAGCCGAATATCTTTTAAGCAAAGGTGTCAAGCCGTCCTACCCCAGGGTTAAGGTATTGGATTATATGCTGGAAAAGCGAAACCATCCCACCGTGGATATGATTTACAGCGCATTGTCCAAGGAAATTCCCACCTTGTCCAGAACAACCGTATACAATACAGTCCGGCTGTTTGTGGATAAGCAGGTGGTCCAGATGATAGGCATTGATGAGCAGGAAGTACGCTACGATGCGGATCTTCACAGCCATGCCCATTTTCGCTGCGACCTTTGCGGTGATATTTATGACCTTGAGGTGGAAAGCTCAGGCCTTTTTATAAAGAATATTGAGTCCTTTAAAATCCGCGAGATTCACTACTACCTTAAAGGGTTGTGCAAACACTGTCAGACACTGCCCAAAAGCAGTTCTTAATATTACTCAGCATTATGGCCCAATAACAAAAAGGCGTATACGTGCGGCTTTATTGTCCTGCGGGCAAAAGAAAGGAAAGGATTGTATTTATGAAGAAGTTTGTATGTTCTGTTTGTGGTTATGTTCATTTTGGAGATGAGGCTCCTGAAAAATGTCCTCAGTGCAAGGCCCCCAAGGAAAAGTTCAGGGAAGCTATTGAAGACGGCTTTGCAGCCTGGGCGGATGAGCACAAAATAGGAGTGGCCAAGGACCTGGATCCCGAGGTGGTTGAAGGTCTTAAAATGAACTTTATGGGTGAGTGCACGGAAGTGGGCATGTATCTTGCCATGAGCAGACAGGCTGATCGTGAAGGTTATCCCGAGGTAGCCGAGGCCTATAAGCGCATTGCTTATGAAGAGGCAGAGCATGCGGCTAAGTTTGCAGAGCTCTTAGGTGAAGTGGTATTCCCCAGCACCGAAGAAAATCTGAAAGCCAGAGTTGCCGCTGAGCATGGCGCCTGCCAGGGCAAGAAGGATCTTGCAACAAAGGCTAAGCAGCTTAATTATGACGCCGTACATGATACCGTACATGAAATGTGCAAGGATGAAGCCAGACACGGTATGGCATTCAAGGGTCTTCTGGACAGATATTTCGGCAAATAATCCTCAAAAGGGATTAATATAAAAAGAACGGGCAAAAAGAGGCAGGCTGTCCCCATGGCAGTTATGCCTCTTTTTTTATCATCCATTGCCGTCCCAAACCGAATAGATATCGGAAAATTCAACGTATACCCGATTCATTCCGCTTTTCTCAGAAACACGCTGCTGGAACTGAATGGCTTGGGAGGTTTCTGGCAGACATGAGATAGGAAGCTCAACCGTAAACCGGGTTCCCTCCCCCAGGGTGCTTTTAACAGAAAGTGAGCCGCCATGGCCTTCCACCAGAGCTTTTACTAAATACAGCCCCAGACCGCTTCCTTCATGATTCCGGCACAGTGTTAAATCCACCTGCTTAAAGCGTTCAAAAATACAGGGGATCTTGTCCTCAGGAATTCCCACTCCCGTGTCCTCCACGCTTATAATAATCTTTCCATCCGACTCATCCACCAGAATATGAATCTGCCCCTTTTTATCGGTAAACTTAATGGCATTGGAAATTAAATTTAAAAGTACCCGTTCAATCATGTCGGGATCACAGGCAATAACCTTTGCAGTGACGGAGCTGGTGAAATCCAGCAGAATTTCCCTTTCCTCCGCATACTTTACAACGGAAAAAGAGATATCCCCTACGAGCTTCACAATGTCAAAATTGCATAAATGGGGTTTTAAAAAGCCCGAGTCATGCTTGCTAACGTCAATCAGATTTCCTATAAGGCGCATAAGCCGATAGCAGTTCTGCTTGATGATTTTAGACTGCTGAATCATTTTACTGTGCAGAATTCCCGTTTCGGTGGTGTTACGAAAGGTTTCCATAAGCTGAACAGAAGAATAAATAATATTTAAGGGGGTTTTAAGCTCATGGGACAGGTTGGTGAAATGCTGCGTCTTTATGGTATCGTAATTTTGAATGCTTTCCGCCATCATATCAAAGGCCTGGGCGGTGAGGGCCAGCTCATCATCTCCCTTGATGTTGGTTCTTACCGTATAATCGCCGTTCATAAGCCTTTTTGCGGAAGACCTTAAGATAATCAGAGGCTTCAATATGTTCATACTGATATAATAGCCTCCCAGAAAAACAATAAGCAGCATGAGGCCAATAGCTATGCAATTAATAATAAGATCCCTGTTGAAGTTGGCCACAACCTTGTTGTAATCCGAAAAAACCGAGCACACCCAGCCCGTACTGGCTACCGGACAGCTCACGCTCAAATTTAAGTTTTCCTCAAAGGGATAAAGCCCTTTACTCTCCCTTACAATTTCGCCATCAAAGGCCTTCCAGGCGTTCGTTATATTTTTATCAATCTGTTGCCCAAAAGGTTTCGAGCCTTCTTCGCTGCTAACAAACACCAAATTGCCTGAACGATCCACAAGGAGAAATTTCGTTTCGCTTTCCGTGGTTATGAGCGGCACTTTTTGTTTTAGGGCATCCAGATCGATTAGCGCCATCATAAAGCCCTCCAGCACGCCATTTTTTCTGTAGGCTGAACAGACCGTTATTTTATTTATTCCCGGTTGCACCGGACTGGGCACAACATCGGAAATAACGGCGGTTTCCCCCTCCATAAGCTTTTTGTAATAGGTGCTTTCATTAAGCTGAACACCAATGAGAGAGGATTGGGAGCTATAACGTACTTTTCCCATGGAGTCGGCCCAGCTGATATTTTCAATCAGGCCTTTAGCGGAAGCAATGTCTGAAAGATAAATATTAATGGATTCAGGCGACATATCAGGATTTTTTACAAGAAAGGTAAGCGTAAGATCCATTATGGACAGAATTCCGTCAAACTCATTATCAACCGCAGAAGCGATGACTTTTGCCAGATCCTCATAGGCATCCAGTTCCTGTGTAATCATCCTGGAATAGTCCTGTGAAATTGTAAAAAGTCGAGCGCCGATGAGAGGAAGGGTAATCAACATTACCAGTATAATAATCTTCCCCCGTATTCCTGCATGCCTTGACATAATACCTCCAAGAAAGGTCATTGCTTCTTTCCTAATCTTATATATATTACCCTTTGCTAATGTCATTCTACCTATAATTTTAACATTAGTTTCTATTTATTTGCAAATTGGGAAATTCGGATAAATCGCTTGCAGAAAGGTTATTACTTGTCCTCTTTCCAATTGTCTCATAATCCATAGCGCTCCCTGGGCCATTCCTTCCACTGATATAACCGGCTGAAAGCCTCTATAGGGTTGGCTTCCGTCGATGCATGCCTTTATAATGGAATAAGCCAAACCAGCCTTTTCACCGGCATCGGAGGAGGAGACCAGAGTATAAACCAATTGGAGAAGGGCCGTGGATAAGAGCATGAACAGAGTCATAAACACCAGCACAAGCAAAAAGGAAGAACCGGTGATGTTCTTTACCATTAAGCCAGCCAAACGACGCATTTGAGATAAACACCTCCCTCTACCTCAATCAGGTTTCTTAGCACCTCAGAGGTATTTTTTAGCTTTATGCACGCCATGGCCTGCGGTCAAAAGGCTGTCTTAAAGGCATTCTCAAGCTGCCAAAGGTATAGCCGGATTTCAGGCAGCCAGGAAGGGTAATAGCGGGGATAATTCGTCTCTTTTTAATGAGACGTTCCTGTGACCCTTTTCGTCACTACAAAAAATAGGTCTTTTGTCGGATTCAGGAATTTAAAAAGATAAGAGAAGCGTTTAATGCCCTTATTGGAGGTTACCGAAATTATAAAAAAATAAAAAAAATACCCCGTAAAAGGCTACAAAAAAGAATCCGAATATTACCCGGATTCTTTCCTTTACCTTTTGTCAATTATGAGCTTTGGTCATGACTTATTTTTTGGCAGGTGCTTTATGATACCCCTTTTCTCCGTATGGCTCCAGCTTTTCGAGCCATTTTTCCTCCAGGGCTTTAAGCGCATCCTTCATGGTCAAATGCTCTTTATTCTCGTTATCGAGAATTTCAAGCACTTCCAGAGCAAAGGCGCCTTCCCCCAGGGAGGTGTAATCCCTCTGAAGCGCCGAGTTCATTCTGAAAACACCTTCATTTAGCTGCATTCGGGTACCATTCATGGTACGCAGATTAGAGGTTGTTACCAGGTATATTTTATTGTTGACAGTATTGCGGATCTGAAAAATACCTGCCTCAATTTTAATTTCCTTGTATTGGGCCTTAAGCTCCATCTTCCGAAGCTTGCTTTCGTTCATCATGCCACCTGCCCTTTCAGCCATCCAATAACGGCTGCCGTCCTTTTTCCTGTCCATAAACCCGTATTCCACCAGATACCTTCTTAAGGTCGCAAAATCAGGGTAGGCTGTTTTTAGTATTTCATTCACTTCTTTTTCCGTATAGACCCGGTTAACGTCAAAGCGTCCGGTTATATGCCCCAGAACCACAATCTTAGCTTTTTCCTTCATTTCAAAGGTTGACAGGGGACCATCAGGCCCTTCCCGGAAATAAACTTCAATCATTTTGTTCTTTTCCGCTTCCGTTATTTTGTATCTGTCGTCCACCATTGTTGCGGTAGGGTGAGGCTCTACATAAGCGGGCCAGCTCTTGTCACGGTTTTTGACAAGATCCATGACGGCAGCGAAAAGCTTGGCCTGTCTCTCCTTTTCCCTTAGGGCAAAACGATGGTTTCGTACGGTGGCTGCACTTCCAATCCCCAGCTCAGCCATCACCTCGCTATCGCTTTTTCCCTGATTGAAAAGCTTTAAGAGGCTGACCTGATGAGGTGTAAGCCCGGTATATCTTTTATCATGGTCCAAAAGCCAGTTAAGAAGCGAGCCATGCTCCTTTTCAATATGAACCCTCACAAAGCGGGACGCCTCATAAAGGCAGTCCTCATCCCGGTAAACCAGACCTTTTTCAAATGTCTTTCCGCATAGGAGGCAGGAAAATCCGGTTTCGCTTTCCGAATACCCCCTCACCATATCGGAAAGCGGTGCGTCGCAATAGTGTTCAATTTTCTCCACGCGATAGACATTCCTTTCTTTTTACTACCTATTTAATAGACATTATATTATTTTGTTTATATTCTGTCAATAAACAATTACGACTGCCTCCGTAGTTTGAAAATATAAAAAAGAGCCGGAAGCGCTCCTATAAAAAGGATAGCTACCGGCTTGCTTTTGAATTGGATTTGCCTTATTCAGCTCTGATGCGTATCCTTCATGCCCTGCCAGCGAGGTATTTCATCGTGATCAAGGCCCAGCTGATCCATAAGCCGCCCCACAAAGAAATCCACAAGCTCCTGAAGGGTTTGGGGACCATGATAAAAGGACGGGGAGGCCGGGACAATGTGTACGCCGTTTTGCGACAGAAAAAGCATATTTTTAAGATGGACCGTATTGTATGGGGTTTCTCTGGGAACAAGAACCAGCCGCTTGCGTTCTTTCATCATAACATCCGCCGCTCTTTCCAAAAGATCATTGGATGCCCCGTGGGCAATAGCAGATACTGCCGCCATAGTGCAGGGGACCACAATCATGCCGTCGGTACGAAAGGAGCCGCTGGCAATAGGTGCTCCGATATTATCGCAGCGGTAATACAAAAGCCTTTGCGATGTCCGTTCAAGGCCAAATCTTTCTCTTAAAACAAACGCGGTTTCTTCTTCCGACGATTCCGCTCCCAGCTTCAGATTAAGCTCCTGGCCCACCACCATAAGCCCTGATGCCGTAATGGTTATAAGGATTTCATGGTCCCTTTCAAGAAGCTTTTCAATCAACCGCCGGGCATATATCGAACCGCTGGCTCCTGTCATACCCACTATAAATCGTGCCAAATTTTTCTTCCTCCCGGTTTACTGGTCTATTCTCTCATATATGAAACATTCTTATTCCATATAACCGCCCCGCATCGGCGAGACGGCAAGCTTTACATAGGCCCCAAGCGCACCTTTGGTAAACCGTGGCTCCGGCTTGACCCACTTTTGCCGGCGTGCGGCAAGGATTTCCTCCATCTGTTCAGGTGTTTTGGGCCCTTCCGCCGTACCGATTATCCGAAGTACACGTTCCGGTATATCAACTTCAATAATATCCCTATCCTCAACCAGAGCAATAGGGCCTCCTTCATAGGCCTCCGGCGAAACATGTCCGATAGCCGGTCCCCGGGTTGCTCCGGAAAAGCGGCCGTCGGTAATAAGGGCGATGGATTCCACAAGCTCCGGATCGGAGGCAATGGCCTCCGTGGTATAAAACATTTCAGGCATGCCGGAGCCCTTTGGCCCCTCATAGCGCACAAACACCGCATCCCCGGGCTTTACGGTACGAGTGAGAACAGCCTTTAACGCGTCTTCCTCACAGTTGAAGGTACGGGCCGTAAGCACTGCCTTTAATAGCTTTTCCGATACGGCGGAGTGCTTCACCACCGCGCCCTCAGGGGCTAGATTCCCTTTAAGTATGGCAATGGCTCCCTGCCTTTTAATGGGCTTTTCCGCCGTTTTAATGATATCTTCCTTCGTTACCTTCAAGGTTTTCAAATAGGCATGACATTGGTCATAGAAGCCGTTGGCTTTAAGCTCCTCCAGATTTTCACCCAGTGTTTTTCCGGTAACCGTAGGCACATCCAGATTAAGATAGCTTTTTATTTCCTCCATAATGGCGGGAACGCCTCCTGCATACCAGAAGAAGGAGCCGGGATAGAAGCCGCTGGGCCTGATATTGAGAAGATAGGGCACGCGACGGTGAATTTCATCAAACAGCTCCGGTTCAATTTCAAGCCCGGCCTCATGAGCGATGGCGGGTATATGTAGCAGGCTGTTTCCGGAACCGGCAATGGCTGCGTGTACCATGATGGCATTTTCAAAAGCCTTCATGCTTAAAATACGTGAGGGCTTAAGATCAAGCTCAACAAGCCTTAACGCATGCTCTCCCGCCTGCCGGGCCGCCTGCTTAAGGTGAGGCGTGGAGGCGGGAATAAGGGCGCTGCCAGGCAGGGCCAGGCCTAAGGCTTCCGCCATAATCTGCATGGTGGAGGCGGTACCTAAAAAGGAGCAGGCACCGCAGCCCGGGCAGGCATGCTGCTTGTAATAGGTAAACTGGTCTTTGGATATTTCACCACGCTCATAAAGGGCGCTGTATTTGCCTATTTGCTCCAGAGTAAGAAGATCCGGCCCCGGATCCATAATGCCGCCGGGAACCAGCACCGCAGGCATATCAAGGCGTGCCACTGCCTTTAAGTGAGCGGGCATGGATTTGTCGCAGCTGGTAATAAAAACGCCTGCATCAAAGGGGGTAGCCCCCACCTGAACTTCAATCATATTGGCAATATATTCTCGGGAGGCCAGGGAATAGTTCATGCCGTCATGACCCTGGGCCTCACCGTCACACATATCGGTAACAAAATACTGAGCGGGCCGTCCGCCTTTAGAAATGACACCTTGAGCCGCTTCATGGGCCAAAATGTCCAAATGGGCGCTGCCCGGATGGCTGTGGCCAAAGCTGCTTTCAATTATAATCTGGGGCTTGTCCAATTCGTCCGCCTTCCAGCCGGTTCCCAATCTTAAGGAATCCAGCTCAGGGGCCTTTTTTCGTAGTTCCTGACTTATCAGCATGGTTAACAGTCCTTTCAAATGCATGATTTCGGTCCGGTTTCATCTCTCTCTAACACTACAACACTTATAGTATCACATTTTTTCGCCGGGTAGGTTATAATAAAGAAATCACCTGTGTCCGCCCGTCAGGGGAGCTGCGGGGGCACACAAACAACCGGAGGTACCTCATGTATATCCAGGATAATGAATTAGTTAACCTTTATAAAATAGACAAGCCTTCTTTTTACCAAGCGCTTTCCCAGAGCCTGTCAGGTCTGATTGAAGGCGAAGCGGACGCGATAGCCAATTTTTCCAACGCCTCGGCCCTTATTTATCAGAGCCTTACTCAAATCAACTGGGCAGGCTTCTATCGGCTAAAGGATGGACAGCTTGTCCTTGGTCCCTTCCAGGGAAAACCTGCCTGTATAAGAATCGCATTGAGCAGAGGGGTTTGCGGTGCGGCTGCAAGCCAAAAGAAGACCCAACTGGTTGAGGATGTTCATGCCTTTCCGGGGCATATTGCCTGCGACTCGGCTTCTGCTTCAGAAATTGTGATTCCCATTTTAAAAGAAGGGCAGCTTATCGGTGTTCTGGACATCGACAGTCCCATAACGGGCCGCTTTGACAGAGAGGATCAGGCGGGGCTTGAGGCTTTTGCAAAGGTTTTGTCCGATGCCATGAGCCTTTCGTCCCTGCTTTTTTAAACGGACTGATAAACGGGCTGTAAACCGGTTTTTCCAACCATCCTATGAACCGGGCGGAACGGCATGTGCCGCAGGCACGCGCACCCCTTATTCGGCATAAAAGACCTTTGCTGAGACATACTAGGCAGGTATTATGTCATCGAAAGGAGTGTTTTTATGCAGAATCAAGGCACAAATTCCACTATGACGCCCAATGCGTTTCCACCTCAGCACCAGAATCAGCAGCCCGGGAGCCAGCAGCAGATGAATCCCAGGCCTGTGACGGTAAACCCCGATTATAAGGGCTCCGGCAAGCTATTAAACCGGGTTGCTTTAATAACCGGAGGCGACAGCGGTATCGGACAGGCTGTTGCCGCGGCCTTTGCCAAAGAAGGCGCCGACGTTATCATAGCCTTTTATAATGAAGAGACGGATGCGCAGGAAACAGTACGGCTGGTTGAAGCGGCTGGGAGAAAATGCATCCTTGCGGACTGCGATCTCACTCAGGAGGCCGCTGCCAGGCAGGTTGTGGACAAGGCAATACAGACCTTTGGCCGACTGGATGTACTGGTAAACAACATCGCTGTGCAGTACCCCAAAAACAGTCTCACAGAAATAACGGCGGAACAGCTTAACATTACTTTTTCCACTAATGTGTTAAGCTATTTTTATGTTTCAAAGGCCGCTCTTCCCCATTTAAAGGCAGGAGGCTCCATCATAAATACCACCTCCGTTACGGCCTATCAGGGCAGCGAAACCCTTATCGACTATTCGGCAACAAAAGGAGCCATTGTCTCCTTTACACGTTCCCTGGCCCTTTCTGTAGCCCCTGACGGCATTCGCGTCAACGCGGTGGCTCCCGGACCGGTTTGGACGCCTCTTATCCCTGCCAGCATGCCTTCCTCCAAGGTAAGCGCCTTTGGACAGGATGTGCCCATGAAGCGGGCAGCCCAGCCTTTTGAGCTTGCGCCTACCTATGTTTACCTGGCCAGCGACGATTCAGGCTATGTCACAGGGCAGGTGCTTCATGTTAACGGGGGGACGATTACCGAATCCTGACAAGAGGTGTTACACAAATTCCAAGGAGAAGGTGCAGAAGATCTCCCGCCCCCCTCTATAATAAGGAATTCCAGAAGAGAACCCGCTGTACAAGCATACCGGGTTCTTTTTACTTAACAGGGTGGCTCTTTTACAACTCTTTCATTCATTTTGTTCCATTGCATAGGATATATGATAAAAGAGCTTTAGCCAAGTTGGATTATTTCAAATTTATATTGTAAGTAATGGAAAAGCGTGTTAATTTCTTAGTTAGAGTTGTTATATGAAGGGGATTTATTTATGAAACGGATTTCTATACTGCTGCTGTGTGTAAGTTTTATCTTCATTTTCAATAGCTGCAGCCGTTATAATGACGAGAGTGGTGCAACACCCACTGCTATTGTGCAGAGTCCAGTTAATGAAACCGATGCACCCGATACAAAGAATGAAAATAATGCAAGTCCTTTACCTTCTCCGGTTGCTTCAACTCCCGCTGAACCGTCTGTGGAGGTTGGAAACAATAATTCTCAAAATAAAAGTGAAGTCATGGGCAAGGTTGAGCTATATGAAGGTATTTACTTTGATGACAGGCGATTCGGAGATAATATCATAAATACTTATTGTGAAGTTGAAATAACCAATATAACCGATACTTCTTTTGATTTCACTGTTTATGAAGTGAATGAGCCAGGGGCGGAAGGTGAAAAAAATAAAAAGGTTATTTTCCTTACCAATACGGCAGTTTTTATAGACGATGGCAAGGAAGCGGCTTTTTACGGAAAGGACTATACGCTTAACTTCTCTTTCCCCAATTATCATAACGCAGAACCGATTGTAACCGATATTGAAATATCAGGCTTCGAGCCATTGGAAGGTCATGATTATGTCAATAATGGGATACCGGGACATGAATTCGGCTAAAGCCACCCGCTTGCGAGCGGATCCCTTGGATTGAAAAACAAGTAGCCATTAAAT
>JAEXPO010000321.1 GCA_023446675.1 Bacillota bacterium
ATTTTAAAGGGCAGGCACATTTCATCGGGAGAGTGATAGGAGCCGGCTTGCAAAACGGCGGGAGAATGGCCCCCCGGAAGGATATAGTCAATGTCTAAATCATCAAAGAGCGCTTTGGCAGCAAGCACGGTATTCCCCATCCGGGGTACGGTTATTTTCAAGTGTCTTCCTCCTTTCCAGAAGATCCATAAAGGCCTCCAGCCGGGTGTCAAACCCTGCTTCGCCCGTATGCTCGTCAATTTTGAGAACCAGAAGGGGAAAATCCCCGATTTTATCCCTGATAAGCTCGATAACCACTGAGTCGATGCCGCAGGAAAAGGAGGACAGGTAAATAAAGCCGTCGGCTCCGCCTTCCTTAAAAAGGCTTACGGCAGCACCGTAATTTTCCCTTGCAAAGGACCAGAAGGGCTTTTTAAAAAGCATGTCCGATTCCCTGCTTATAGCCTCCGCCGGGAGTGTCTCCAGGGTAAGAATACCCGCTCCGGCCCGTTCAAGCTTTTTCATGAGATTCATGTTGACGAAGCTGTCATACACCTGATAAGGATGGCCCAGCACGGCAATGGTAAGGCTACGGCCCTTTGTTTTGATGCCGATAGCCGATTGCCTCTGGCTTTCCAGGGCACGCTCAAGAGCGCTGCTTACACGTGTGCTGTCCCTGGACAGAAGGCTCGCGGCGGATTTGGCCCAGGTTTTTAGCCGTGCCGAATCCCAGGCGTAAATGGGCGGGGCGATGAGAGGGGGGAGATCTGGAATGGTATTGGCTACCATTTCGGGGATGCCGCAGAATTTAGGGCAGATAAACTCCCTTTTGTCCAGCTGCATGATGCGGGGGATGAAAATAGCGTCGCAGCGGTTTCGAAGCCAGGCCACATGGCCGTGAAACAGCTTGACGGGAAGACAAGCCTCATCCACGCAGTAACGGACACCCTCGTCAAGAATGTGGCGGTTGGTGTCCGGGGAAGGAATCAGCTCGGCCCCCATTTCGGTAAAAAAGGTTTCCGCAAAAAAACGGTATTTTGAATATAACAAGCCCTTGGGCAGGCCTATTTTCATTTTCAAGATTTAGTCTCCTTTCAGCTAAAGCCTAAGTTATGGCTAATGCCTGAAATAACGGCTATAGCGTAAATTAACGGTCAAAGCACAATTAACAGATAAACTGTATTCAGGAAGGGATGTTAAAGGGGAGGGGGCCGAAGCCCCCCGCGCTTTAATTGCTTTTTAACTTTCAGCACAGTAGTTATTATTGACAATTCGGTCCGGTTTATTTCCCAAAAAACAAAAAGCGAAAAGGCATGAAAGCCTCTCGCTTTTTTATAAAACAATTTATCCGCTTTTAAGAAAAAATATCCTTTTTACATATAGTTGCTTAAAACCTTACTTAAACAGATTTATCGCGGCCATAAAGACCAGGGGCTCCTCACCTGTGCAGGCAATGTTGTGGCTTTCGCCGCCGCCTGTGATCAAAGCGTCGCCGGGGCCTACCTCCCTTACAGTGCCGTTGTCGCTGACCTGTCCTTTTCCGCTTAAAACATAGTAAATCTCTTCCTCTTCGTCATGGGGATGAGTGCCTATGGAAGAACCGGGGGCCAGCTCGATTTTGCCAAAAAGCCGGCATTTTCCCTTCATTTCTTCCTTCGTGAAGATATGAAGTATTTTTGTCTGTCCTTCACCGTCCCGCATTCTCTCGCGAAGCTCCAAAATCATATCCTTTTCCGTTTTAAACATTTTTCTTCCTCCTATTCATGAAAAGCCCGATGTAAGCGGCGCATACAAAGAGCAGGGTGGACGATACAAGGAACAGCACCTGCTTGATGTCAAAACCGGCGCCAAACAGGACAATGGGAGCATGTCCGAAGAAGCTGACCAGCTGAGAACCCAAAATGGCGGCTAAATAACCTATAATACCGCTGGTGGCCGCGTTAAGTCCGATATAAACCGTTCTTTTTTCATTGGGTGTAAAATCAAACTGGAGATTGAAAAGGGAGACGTTGATGCCTGACCAGGCAATTCCCCCAAATACATGGGCAATGGCTAGCAGGATCAAAAGCATGGGGCTGCCCTTAAAGCATAAAAACCAGAGAAAATGGGTGACAGCCAGAATGCCGATGGTGAGCATGGAGGTGCGGGCCCAGCTGTGGCGGTCGGCAAACCGTCCCCAGAAGCTGGCCGTTACCACATAGGTTAAGGAGTTAACCATACCCAGGGTGGTAATGGTGGTATAATTCATGTTCAAGTCAGATTTAAAATAAACAGCGAAAAAGGCACTGGCCACCTGAATGGATATATTCCAGATAATGGACATGATGAAGTATACGATAAAGGTTTTATCTTTAAAGGGGAGTGTAAAAATCTCCCGGATGCGTATGGGTTCAACGGTGTGGATGAGGGGCACTTCCTTCATGGCACGAAGGGAAAAGTGATTAATAATCGTGAATACGAAGATAACCCCGTAGACAATGAGATACCCGGTTATTTCACTGTCCTTGGCCTCGTAAACGTCAAGGACCTTTCCGAGAACAAGGCTTACAACCGTAGCGGAGAATAAGAGATAGCTTTCTCTTTTGCCGAAATAGCGCCCACGCATGTTCTGTGGGACAAAGCTGACATACATATTGGATACGGCCGGGTTTGCAAAGGAAACCGCCGCGTAGGAAAGAAGAAACACGATAAAGGTGATAATCAGCTTTCCGTTTTTTGGGATCGGCAAAAAAGGTATAATAATCAAGGAAGTTAACAAAGCCCTGTGAGCCGACGCACACAGGGTTATAATACTCAGGCGAAATTTAAGCCGCTCAAGCACAATGGGTGACAGGAACTGTATGACGGCGGCCAAAACAGGAACGGCCAATATGTATCCGCATACAGTATCACTGGCACCCATGTACTTTAATAACCCAACCAGAAAGGCTCCGCTCGTAAGATTGAAAATGGTACGGGCTGATGCGCCTTCAATTATTCCAAGCAGGCGATTGCGTTCCATTTCTTTTTCTGTGGGCATTTGTGATGGTTCCATATGCTGCTGTGACATGCACTAACCTCGTTCACCCCGGAGGGTGTACTCATTCTTCCTTGTACCTAAAACGGGCCGTGCCCTCAAATAAAAGGGGCTATACCCGCAAAGCGCAGATGAATCAGCTTGCTTTTACCGGCGCTTCTGAGCTATAAGTACTATAGTTTTAAAAACTGCTCAATATTGAGTGTGAAGACAGTCGCACCACCAACATTCACTTCAATGGGCATGGCCATGTTAAAGGCTCCGAAGCTGCCCGGAAGCTTTTCGGGGGAAATCATGCGCCGGCGGTTTTTGCAGGTGTCCCCAATAACCCCAAGTGCTCTGTCCACCTTATCATCATCGGTTGCTATTAAAAAAGTCGTATTTCCGCTTTTCAAAAATCCACCGCTTGAGCAGAGCTTGGTGGCGCCAAAGCCCTCCTTGTTCAGCTTGTCGGCCAGGATGTTGCCGTCCTCGTCACTAACAATTGCAAATAATAGCTTCATAACCTATCCTCCTTGGCTTTGGATTTTTGGCCGTACTGCGTTTAATCAACTAAACTAGGCCCTTTTAAATATTATAAGTTATTTCTGCCACGGATTCAATGCGGGTAAACATCGCCTTGAGCATGGATTGGACATTTCCGCTTATTTTGGCGGAAAAACCGGTAAATCCAGGCCCGTGCCGGCAAGCCCTTTTTCCCAGGTCAGAGAGGGAAGAGTCAGGGTTAAGCCTTTAAGGTAGTCCAGGGAACCGGAAGGGGAGGTGAAATCAAAAATCAGGCGATAGGACCAAAGGGCCTGCCATTTAAGCCCCAGCCCCCGATTGACGCTGTTGCTGCCATATTTTCCGTCTCCCAGCAGGGGATGGCCTATATAAGCCAAGTGAGCCCTTATCTGGTGGGTTTTCCCTGTGACCAGCTCAACCTCCAGCAGCGAAAAACGGCCGTTAGTGGAAAGAAGGCGGTATCGGGTGATAATTTTTTCGCTGTTTCGCACCGGATGCTCGTGAATATAGACCCGGCTTTCCCGGCTATCCTTTTCAAGATAGGCCTCAAGGGTTCTCTCAGACTTTTGCGGACACCCGGACACACAGCAAAGATAGTATTTGCGCATTTCGTGGAGCTTGAATTTTTCGGAAAGTAGGGTGAGGGCTTCCTGAGTCCTGGCAAAAACCACCAGTCCTCCCGTATTGCGGTCAATCCGGTGGCAGAGGGCCGGAAAAAGGGGATCCTGCCCCTTGAAGTCCGAGCTTTCGCTGTCAAGACTTTGAACAAGCCTGTCCAGGACGCGCTCCTCCCTGTTTTTATCATCGTGAACAGGCATCCCCTGAGGCTTGGAAACAATGAGAACGTTTTCGTCACTGAATACAACAAGGGGAATACCTGAACCGGCAGATCGTTTGGCTTCTTCCGTTTCCTGAGGAGCTTCGTTCTCAAGATAGGCCTCGGGTATAAAGATCTGTACCTGATCCCCGTAAGCCAGGGAATGGGACTGATTAACCCTGGAACCGTTAACCCTTACGCTTCGCTTTCGAAACGCTTTATATATGAAGGAGGCAGGGGCCTGGGGCAGCTGCTGGAACAAAAACGCATCACAGCGTTTGCCCTCATCTCTTTTATCCACTTTATATTCGCGCATGCAAACTCCAATATTAAAGCCTCTGGCTGTCAATAGGCCTGGGCTCCCCTTACAAGCTTCCGGGGTATGGCCTGATAGACGCTTCGGCCCAGCTTTACTTCCTTAATAAGACTTTCACCATTGTATACTTTTATGTAGGTATCCACAATAGCTCCCGCCTGGCCTTCCTCCTCCACAATGACAGTACCTTTTGGAAGGCCCCAGTCCTCACGGTATTCCTCAGGGGGAGAGACCGTTTTTATCAGTTCAGTGACCAGCTTTACATGAATTCCCGGCTCCGTATTCGTACCCAGGAGGGAAAAGAGCATCCGGTTATCCTCTGTGACAATGGCCCTTATTTTAAGGGGAGAGCTGGTGGTGTTTTTAAAGACCAGATCCGCATAGCCGTAAGAGACGGCGGCATCGGTGCCCAGGGGCACATAGCCTACGGTAAACATGTGGTTGTGCCTTTCCAGAACCTCCAGATTGGCCCTGAGGACAGCGTTGTAAAGGGTGGTGGATACCTGGCATATTCCCCCGCCCGTGCCGTCCTGTATTTGACCCGCCACGAAGACATGGGCGATTTTATACCCCTTTGCGG
>JAEXPO010000366.1 GCA_023446675.1 Bacillota bacterium
ACCAAGCCTAACATGAATATTGTTTCTCCGGAAACCACCAAGCCTAACATGAATATTGTTTCGCCGGAAGCCACCAAGCCTAACATGAATATTGTTTCTCCGGAGTCCACAAAGCCCAATGAAAATGTCAGCCCTGCGGCAGTAAAGCCTGAAAATGTTCGCGGCGATAATGCCAGGGTGGAAGGACTTAAAATTACAACCATCTACTCAGGAAACAATTGTACAGGCGATCCCATCCTTATTCCCGTTATGCCTGTTAAGCCTCAGCTTGCCACAGCTTATGTGCCCTATCAAACCTACCAAAGAATTTTTTCCCCGCAGGAAGCGCTTAAACAGGGGACTGCATTTCCGGATCTAGTGAAATAAGAATGATGGAGGTGGTTTGGAATGGATGAACAAACCGCGTTACTCGAGCAGATCATGGCCTACGACTTTGTATTGGTCGATCTTCAATTATTTCTGGATACCCATCCATCGGATGAAAATGCACTAAAGGACTATAAAATGTGCCTGGAACAATCGGACGTATTAAGGAAACAGTTTCAATCCCGTTTCGGTCCCCTAACTCCCCGTTATCTACCCAATACATCCTGCTGGCAATGGATTAATGATCCCTGGCCATGGAATAAGGAGGCTTAATAAGAGATGTGGTATTACGATAAAAAAACCCAATACCCCATAAAGATTACAAAGCCGGATCCCCGCATGGCAACATTAATTATAACTCAGTACGGCGGGCCCAATGGTGAATTAGGCGCATCCTTGCGTTACCTTAGTCAACGTTTTTCCATGCCAACCAAGGAATGTAATGGTATATTTACCAAATG
This sequence comes from Bacillota bacterium, assembly GCA_023446675.1. Lineage (GTDB taxonomy): Bacteria > Bacillota > Clostridia > DSM-8532 > DSM-8532 > DTU059. Next base: position 828 of record JAEXPO010000366.1, read on the forward strand.
GATATGGGAACGTTTCGCCTCTCAATAATGCTCAGAGTTAGAGTTAAGGCTAAAATCAGAAGAGTCAGAGTTTTTTGATGAAGAAAATTTCTGCCGGTTGAACAAGGGGAGGAATATCAAGGAGAAGACAGCCGGTGTCCTTGTAACCAAGTTTGCGATAAAAGAACTGGGCCTTTTCATCAGCTTGAGTTGAGGTCATAACACAGGGAAAGCCTAATGCACGCATCTCGGATTCCCAGTGAAGCAGGGCACTTTTTCCGTATCCTTTGCCCCGAGCAGATTCGTCAAAGTAGATCATTGTAAGAAAAGGTATGGAATCCCAAAAGAGGTTGTAGCGCATAACACCAATTGGGGCGGAGCTGTTTTTTAAAATATAGCACCGCTTGTTGGCTATTTTAAGAATCAACTCGGATTCAGCTATATGCTTGTCAAACATACGCCAAACAGATAAGTCCGCGTTTGTTGCATAGTCAATCTCAAACATGCGACAAACCTCCTCAGTAGAATTTTTTGAGGCATAGCTTCTGTGAAGCCATCTGCCAATGCCCTTTATAAGGGAATGGACCCCATCATGGAGCTATTGGACCTACCTGTCTTATCCTGAGCTGTCAGGTATTTAACAATCCACAGCCCATTATGTCTGGCTGACCTGCGCCTGTTATGCTCATTATCCTACAACTGCCGCAGCATAACAAGTTTTAATACGGCATTCCAATTAAAAATACCGTATAGCTGTATGAGGAAGCAAAACCGTTAAAGGCCTTCTTATTGGCTGGGAACTTCGTTGGACAATGTACTTTCAGAGGAAAGAAGAATGTTAAATTGTGCGTTTGTAACCCGAACTCCTTTTACTGTAAGGAAGTAAGTTCCTGCGCTCAAATTTAAGTTCATCTCCTCGCTTACGGAATTCCCATTGGCTGTATAGACAGGGGTTACCTTTCCCTTAGGCCGAATTGAAAAACTTAATTCTCCCTTTTCTGCGTTCATGGCTACACTTACCGATACAACCGTATCCTCGCTGAGGTACATGGTGTCATTTTCTGTATAAATGCCTGCATAACTGAATTGATTTTTAAATAAAATAGTATTTGCTGCATCTTGAGAGGGTGTGACGTCGGGTGAATTTGAATTATCGGATGAAGCCTCAGGATCTTGAACTGGATCCAAAGCCTCCTGGGAGGGTGCAGGGGATGTTTCTGGTGGAACAGGTTCTTTAGAAGCCTCATCGATTGTAAGCCGGTCTACCGGGTTGGATGGCGACGGTGTATAGGATCCAAGAGCCAACCCGCAGCCAGTCAAAAAGAGCACTAACAGAAATGAAACGATGGCAATAGGCAAGGAGGTTTTCCTATAGTTAATAATCGTTTCCAGGCGTCTTTTAAGCTGTTTACCGTCCTCGCTTAAAGTGAGGGATGCTATTTCTTCATTATAGCTGTCCGTGCTTCCACAAAAGGCTAAGAGCGTGCTGCCGTATTGCTGTTTTTCCTGCGGGGACATATTCCGGATGACTCCTTCATCACATGAAAGCTCACAGCATGTCTTTATTTCTCTGCTTATATAATAAACCAGAGGGTTAAACCAATGGAGGCACAGAATGAGCTGCATCAGCCATTTATAAATCAAATCCCCTCTCTTGAAATGGATTAGCTCGTGGTACATAATACAGGAGATTTCGCTTGCGGCAGGTCTGTTCACAGGCATAACGATAAAGGGACGTAAGATTCCCAAAAGCATGGGAGCGGTGCTTATTCTACTCATAAAAAGAGCAGGCGGTTTTTTTATGCCGGTAAAGTTTGAGACAAGATGATACTCGGCAAGTATTCCAGGATCCGTTATTTCAAAGGAGCTTGCTTTCATAAAGCGTGTGTAGGTGGTGTATACCGTTAATTTTCGTATCAAAAGCAGGAGAGCTGCTGCAACCCATATGAGGCCTGCGGAATTTGATAATAGAAAAAGAAGATTTGCCCCGCTGGATACCGGTTTCTGAAAAGAAGCGGAAGGGGCATCTGAGGCCCACTCCGCAGGCGGAGTCTTTTCCTGGGGAAGGAGGCCGGCCTCATTGGAGGCCTGTGGCGTTTCATTATCCAAATAAGTATACCCGGTATACGAGAACAGCTTTCCAATGGGATTTATACTGTTGTTAAAAGGTGTGAGAGAAATGGGCAGGATAAAGCGTAAAAGGATAATAAGCCAAATGTAATACTGCCAGGTTTTGCTTAACCTGTTCTTATATAAAGGTTTTATGGCAATTAAAAGAAGAGTGAGCAGAGAAGCCGACAGAGAAAGTGAAAGTATGCTCATGAAAACCGTGTTCATTTTACATCCTTGCCTCCGTTCCAAAACTCTTTAAGCTCTTCCATATCCTCCGGGGTTAAACGCTCCTGGCTGAGCAGGGAAGCAACAAGGCTTTTAGCATCACCACCAAAGACCGTGTCTATAAAGGATCCGGTTAAGGATTCAAGATATTCATCCTCAGTATATAAAGCAATATATTCATTGAGGCGCCCCTGCTTCTCCATTCGAATAAAGCCTTTATCCGCCAGCCGTGTAAGGAAGGTAAGAACGGTGTTGGCTTTCCAGAGCTTTTTTTGTGCTTCAAGTGCAGTACACAAGGGGGCAAAAAGTATCCGTCCCTTATGATGCCAGATAATCTGCATAATTTCCTTTTCTGAATCGGATATATGCGGAATAGGGTTCATTACTTTACACCTCACCTACACAGTGTAGTTTGAATTATCTTTATACTACGCTATGTAGGTGAAAAAAGCAAGCCTTAAACGCTATTAATTTCTGCCTCTAAATGATATAGTTGTACCAGCCGCATTATAATGTTATTCCCCCATCCCCGCATTCCCCCATTTCCGCAATCCAATTTGATTTTCTCACTTCAAGGA
>JAEXPO010000334.1 GCA_023446675.1 Bacillota bacterium
TGTTAAAAGTGGTATTTCCGGTAAGTGCGGCATTCCAGTAGGCCTTAGAGCTTGCTTCACCCCCGGCGCCTTTTTGCGAGCGTATATTTCCTACCTCCGCAACCTGAACCGTCATTTCAAATTTATCGTCCTGGTCGGCCTTGTCCAGAGCAATACCCATGACGATGGCTATTTCGTCCAGCTCTTTCCTGTTCCAGCAACCGCCAGCGCTTATGGCGAATGCGATAAGCAGCAGTGCCAAAAGAACCTTCTTCATGCCTTACCCCCCTTTGCCGGACGGCTCGTTTTTCACCTGCTGGCGCTGAGGATTCTCTTTGGATAAGCCTTTTGGCCGCAGGATCATCCATGGCCACGGGAAACGAACGAAGGTATCCTTAAGATCAGTAACCCTGAGAGGCGCAAAGGGTGCCATATAGGGAAGGCCAAAGGATTTGAGGGAAGCCAGGTGGATCATGATAAACAAAAGGCCCATGGCTATGCCGAAACCGCCCATTATGCCTGCAAGGATAAGCAGAATAAACCGGATAATAGATCCGGCGTTGGCATGAAAGGGAACAACGAAGCTGGATACTGCCATGATGGCGACTACGATGACCATGGGCGCGCCGATAAGGCCTGCAGAAACGGCAGACTCACCCATAACAAGGGCGCCTACGATGCTTATGGCCTGACCGATAGGCCGGGGGAGACGTACGCCTGCTTCCTTCAATATTTCAAAAACGATCAGCATAACCGCGGCTTCAAGAACGGCGGGAAAGGGGACGCCCTCTGTGGCCGCAGCCATGGTGAATAAAAGGGGCGTGGGAATGAGCTCCTGATGAAAGGTGGTAAGCGCCACATAAGAGGCAGGCGCAAGAATACTCAAAGCAAAGGCTATGGCTCTGAAAAACCGGAGCATACTGACAAAGTAAGGCCGAAAATAATAATCCTCAGAGGCTTGGAAGCCCTCCATAAAATAGGTGGGAGCGGTTAGCACAAAGGGGGTGCCGTCTACAAAAATAGCGGCTCTTCCTTCCAGCAGCTTTGCTGCCACAACGTCCGGCTTTTCACTGTAACCAACCGTTGTAAAAATAGAGTAGGGGGCATCCTCAATATACTGTTCAACATAGCCCGACTCTAAAATAGCGTCGGTTTGTATAAGTCCGAGACGGTATTTGATTTTCTCAATCAGAGCCGGATCGGCTATATTTTTCAGGTAGGCTACGAAAACAGTTGTTTTCGTCTGCTTTCCCAGCTTAAGAGTATCGAGCACCAAATTACCGCTTTTAATTTTACGGCGCAGCATGGAGGTGTTAACTCTTACATTTTCAGTAAAACCTTCCCTGGGGCCTCTTATAACCGATTCGGTTTTTGGCTCTTCAACAGCCCGCTGCTCCCAGCCCTTGCACTCGATGACAAGTGCTTCCTTGCAGCCGTCAACTAAAAGGCCTCCGTTTCCGTCCAGACCCCCCATAACCAGCGCGTCAAACGTTGCGGCTTCCGTAAGCCCGCCTATAATCAGCCTGTGGTTTTTAATTTCTTTCATAATATCGGCGGCAGCACGTTCGTGAGAAGGGCCCTGCCTTATATCAGACATGAGGCTGCGCAGGATTTGATCGTTTACTACGGAGGTATCCACAAGGCCGTCAATGTAAATTAAGGCACAGGGTATGCCGCCTTCACCGCCCAGATAAAACTCACGGACAATAAAGTCGCTGCTTCCTGAAAACATCCTTTTGAGTGTGCTTAAATTTTCTGAAAGCCTGGTATTCAGCGGCCCGGAGGAAGACTTTCCATCACTCTTTCTCCCCTGTTCATTGGTATTCCGGGTTGCCAGGAACTGAAGCTTTTGCCAAAGAAACCGGAACATCTGCTTCTCCTTCTAACTCTCTTTTCCTGGATTATTGCCTTTAACAGAGGATTTATTCAGATAAAGTCATTGCCGGGAAAAGGGAGAGGGGTAAGTCCTTATGTATGTATTTTTATAAAGGTATCAACATCTAAAAAAAGTTATGTGATACCTGAAAAAATTGCATTGTTGTAAATAGTGTGATTGTACTAACATATAAAGATGGATCCTGGAGGATGGATTTAATACTTCATTGTTCTACATGAATTGCCAATTTTGGTTTATTCCTTTTTCTATAAATTGAAAATCAGGAGAAGAAGCTATGAAAGACGAGGCTATTACAAGCAAAGCGGGGATGTGCTGGTCTGCCGGAACTACAGAAACAGGGGCGTTACGCCTGTCTGAAATTCTCCATGGAGGAGATTATAATCCGGATCAGTGGTTAAACCATCCGGATATTCTTGAGGAAGATATCCGTCTGATGAAGAAGGCCTTTGTAAACTGTGTGTCCCTGGGGATTTTTGCATGGGCAAAACTGGAACCGGAAGAAGGCCGGTATGAATTTGAATGGCTGGAAGCAATTATACAGAAGCTATATGAAAACGGCATTTACACTATTTTGGCAACGCCTACCGCTGCTATGCCCCAATGGCTGACTGAAAAATATGAGGAAGTGATGCAGGTTGATGAGTACGGACTTCGAAATCTTCCTGGAAACCGGCATAACTTCTGCCCCAGCTCACATGTGATGCGGGAAAAAATGAGACAAATGAACAGAGGTCTGTCAAAACGTCTGGGCAGCCATCCAGGTGTTATTGCATGGCATATTTCAAATGAATACGGCGGGAACGGCAGGGATTCATCCTGCCATTGTCCTTTATGCCAGGATTCTTTCAGAAGCTGGCTGAAGGAAAAATATGAGACTCTGGATGCGCTTAACCATGCGTGGTGGACAAGCTTCTGGAGTCATACGTATACGGACTGGAAACAAATTCGCAGTGCCTCTGCGCGAGGAGAAAATCTGCTGCATGGGTTAAACCTGGACTGGAAACGCTTTGTGAGCCGGCAGCTTCTGGCTTTCTGCAAGGAAGAGATACAAGCGGTAAGACAGTATAGTAATTTGCCGACAACGGTCAACATGATGGGCTTTTTCAAGCATCTCAACTATTTTGAATGGGCCCGGGAGGTAGATATTATTTCCTGGGATTCATACCCGAGCTGGCACAGCGAAAAGGATGAAATAGGGGTGGCAGTGGCGGCCGCCGCGCAGCACAGTATGATGCGCAGCTTTAAAAAGGCCCCCTTTCTCTTAATGGAAAGTACGCCGTCTTTTGTTAATTACAAGCCCAAGAACACACTGAAACGGCCGGGACTTCATTCCCTTTCCTCCCTCCAGGCCATCGCCCATGGCTCCAACAGCGTGCAGTATTTTCAGTGGCGCAAGAGCAGAGGGTCTTGCGAGAAATTTCACGGTGCTGTCATAGACCATAAAAACAATGAAAACACACGAGTATTCCGTGACGTGACGGAGGTTGGAAAACGGTTGAAGGCCCTTTCAGACAGGCTATACAACACCTGCAATCAAGCAAAAGTAGCTATTGTGTACGACTGGGAAAACAGATGGGCCATGGAGGATGCCTACGCTGTGGAATATCCCATGGATTACACCGCATTGTTTTTATCCTATTATCGGCCGCTTTGGGAAATGGGAATTGATGCGGATGTCCTTGACATGAAAGGGGAGCTTGACGGATACAGGCTTGTGATTGCACCCCTTAACTATATGTACCGGGGAGATTATGCCGATAGAGTCCGTCGTTTCGTGGAAGCCGGCGGGTGCTATGTGACAACCTACTGGAGCGGTGAGGTGGATGATACGGATCTGTGCTTTTTGGGAGGGCATCCCCTTCGGGATGTGCTGGGTATACGTACGGAGGAAATTGATGCGCCGGGGGATTATTACAAAAACCAGGTGGAATACGCCGGAAGCTGTTATAATGTGACGGGGCTGTGCGGACTGGTCCATGCCCAAGGAGCTAAAGTGCTGGCAACCTACAAGACGGATTTCTTTAAAGGCTTTCCTGCTCTTACCGAAAACACCTTTGGAAGGGGGAAGGCCTATTACATAGCCTCTCAGAATGAGAATGCGTTTATAAGAGCTGTTTATGAAGAAATTTTTGAACAAGCCGGTATGAACTGCGGTTTTAAGGCAGAGCTAGGGGAAGGCGTGACAGTAGCCTGCCGTACAGGTGAAAGAATAAAGATCTGGTTTTTGCAGAATTTTAACCGTGACAGCGCTGTGGTTAAGCTTAAAGGTGTTTACAGGGATATGGAGACACAAGAGGTGCTTGAAGGAGATATAAAACTGGAGGCTTTTACATGCCTGATTCTTGAAGAAGCAGCTTCTACGGGGGAATTTCTCAATTAAAGGAATTGGATATCAGGAGTTAAGTCATAATGAAAAGTTTCTTTAAAAGAAATAGCAGTATAAAATCAAATGTTAAAATGACTTTGATTACAGTAAGCATCCTGTTTACTTTGCTGTGTCTTTTTATTAATTGGTCAACCCAAAAGCTCCTGATTTCCAATGTAAACGAGTATACCGAAATTACTTCTCAAAAACTGGAAAATCAACTGGAATATCTTTATGACAAGATGCAGACCTTTTGTATGAGCCTTACCGGGGATGAAAATATAAGAAAGCTTATGTCTCTTGCCTTTTCGCAGAAATCCATTTATGTGAATCCGGCCACTGAAATGTTTACCTACTATAAAATTCTGGACCCGAGTATAGTTGATATTTCGTTGGTAAATGAGGATTTGCATTATACCACAATGTATTCGGATGAAGCTTTGGATGAATTGCATGAAATGAGCAAAACAAAGCTTTTTCAGTGGCTGGGTGTGAGCAAATCAAGCTTCCGTTCAGCGGTTCGGAAGCCCAGTATGCTTTTATACAGCGGACAGGTAATTGAAAATGGCGAAAATGTGGGCACGGTTGTTATTTCTGTGGATTCCACTTATTTCCAGATATCTGATGAAGAGGAAATGGATTCTTATTATCTTCTTGCCGATGAAAAGGGGGTATTGTTTTCTTTTAACAGCTCCTCTGAAGTGGCTCAGGAAATTTGGGAAGCATGGATTAAGCATGGCGGCGGGGACAGCAATGAAATAAAAAATATAAAGGCAACGCCCTATTATATTCAATCCCGTTATTCCGCGGATATGGGCTGCTATCAAATAAGCACCCTGGATATTCGTAAAACAAATGAAAATATGAAAAATCTCTGGAGCCTTATCTGGGGAAGCGTAATAGTTGTTGTGCTATTTATGCTTTTCTTTTTTGGAATGATAAATAAAAGTGTATTAATTCCGTTGCATCATTTCCACGAAACAATAAAAAAAATCAGATCGCTTAAGCAGAGAAAGCTTGAAAAGGAGCTGCAATTACAAGGATGTTCTGAAATACAGGAGATTGGTGCCGAGTTCAACGGCATGATGACAGATATTGAAGGGTTAAACCGTAAAATATTTAATACGGCCACCGATTTATATGAAATGAAGGTAAAGATGCAGGAAGCGGAGTTATCCTTTTTAAGAAGCCAGATTGATCCCCACTTTTTATATAATACCCTGGAGGTCTTAAGAAAAAAAGCTCTTGAGCGAAAGGCCCCGGAAATAGCGCAAATGGCTGTGGATATGGGTAATATATTCCGGTACAGCATTAAAG
>JAEXPO010000353.1 GCA_023446675.1 Bacillota bacterium
CTACGAAATACACTACTATGGCGATAATTCCTCCCCATAAGCCAAATATCTGTTGAGCCGCCAAAACAAGAGCCACAGGGAGAATAAATTTTCCGATGGACTTTAAAACATTGCCTGCCATTATCCTAATTCCTTTCCGGTGATGTACCCTTTCTCACTGGATACGCATGCTTGTACATCTACTTATCTTGAAATGCTTAAAAATCATGTATGAACATCTTACCATTATTAAAGCAGGTTTTCAATTCCACAAGGAAAACCCCGGGGAAATAGAAGCTTATAAAGAGCTTCCGGCCCCGGGGCCTTGCTTTGCGGGCAAACAGATACTGAAGCGTGTTCCGCTTCCTACCTTGCTTCCCACCTTAATGCGGCCTTCATGACGCAGTACGATGATACGGGCAATGGACAAGCCCAGGCCATGGCCTCCTGTGTTTCTTTCTCTGGCAGAATCGACCCTGTAAAAGCGATCAAAGATATTTGCCAAATCCTTCTCAGGAATACCGATTCCCGTATCACGCACGGTAACCACGGCCTGTCCGTTTTCCATAGAGAGGCTTAAGGCAATGGTTCCGGTTTTTTCAGTGTATTTCAGGGCATTGTCTATAAAGATCCGGATGGATTGCTTTATTCGGTCCCTGTCACCGTACACCCAAATATCTGAAGTTACACTGTCCGAAATGGTATGTCCTGTTTCGAGCATACGCGTTTCCCTTGCGGTTTCGGATACCAGATCGCTTAAATTAAAATCAACCTTGACCAGTACAAGGGTATCTTTATCATTTCTGGCAATAAACAGAAGCTTTTCAACCAGGTCCTGCATTGCCTTGGATTCTTTATTGATGGCTGAGATGGATTCCTGTAGAATCTCAGGATCATCCTTCCCCCAGCGCTCCAGCATACGAGCGTAGCCCTGTATGACTGAAATAGGTGTACGCAGCTCATGAGAAGCATCCGATACAAACTGCTGCTGCTTTTCGTAGGATTTCTCAAGCCGGTCCATCATTCGGTTGAAGGTAAGAGAAAACTCAATGAGCTCATCGGTCGTATCGCTTACATTTAAACGCAAATTTAAATTCTGGGAGGAGATATTATTCGCCTTTATCAAAAGCTCGTCAAAAACTCGGAAGGCCTTGCGGGTTAAATAGTTTCCCCTGACATAAATAACAAGCATGGAGACAATAAAAAGAACAATACCTACGGCACCTGCAGCCATTATCTCAATGAGCATCTGGGTGATATCGGTAAAGAGCACCAGCCTGATAGGTCCGTCCTGCAAAAAATAGGTATCTGAATAAGTAAAATAAACACTTCTGTCTATGGTGTAGTAATCGAAGGGCCATATTTCCCCAACCTCGGAAAGGCGATTAAAGGAATCCGCCAAAATAATGCTGTTTTCGTCCAACAGCATGGCATCCGTTTCAAGGGAGCCATTGACAGTCTGAACCCACTCTTCCCTGCTTTCCTTAATAAGGAGCTCATCTATGAAGGCCTTATCGTTCCAGTAAATAAAAAAAGCCTTTCCGGCGATGGTCATGAAAAACATCAGGGTCAATGACAAAGACAGCCAGGAGGCAAACATGTTGGTATAGGAGGCTGAAATACGGGAAACCAGTGACGAATGGCGTTTGAGCACGCCGTCTCTGGCCACCCCCTGATGCTTTTGCCGTGATTTCATTTGGCTGTTTTGACGGTTGGTATTACGGGAATCCTCACGAGGAGCGTGCTTCAATTGGGCCTCTCTGCCGTTATTCCTTTGAGCGGCCTTTGGACTCGTTTTTTGCTTTTTATTCTCCTGGTGAGCCTCCCTTGAAGGGGGCTTTTCATACTCCCTGGCTTTCAAAGATATACCCCACTCCGCGAATGGTTTTTATAAAATTAATACCGTAGCGCTGGTCGATTTTACTTCTTAAATACCTTATATAGACATCGGTCACATTGGTGTCGCCAATAAAATCATAGCCCCACACATTTTCAATCAGCTTTTCACGATCCAGAACAATGCCCCGGTTCTCCATAAGATAAAGAAGGAGATCATACTCCTTTTTGGACAGAAAAATTTCTTCTCCGTCAAAGGTTACCTTATGCTGCATCTTTGAAAGAACAAGCTTTCCGCAAACGATTTGCTCCTCCGCCGCTTCCTTTCGCACCAGGGCTTTGCGCTTCAAGGCCACACGGATACGTGCTAAGAGCTCTTCAATAGCAAAGGGCTTGGTAACGTAATCATCCGCGCCGCTGTCAAGGCCGGTTACCTTATCTGAAATATCATCCTTGGCTGTAAGCATGATAATCGGTAAATCTGAGAATTTTCTGACACGGCGGCATACCTCGATTCCGCTCATAAGAGGCAGCATCAAATCAAGCACCATTAAATCAATATCTCCGTTTTGCGCCCGTTCAAGGCCGCTTCGTCCGTCGGAGGCAATCTCAACCTCATAGCCCTCATGCTTGAGCTCCAGTTCAAGGAACCGGGCAATTTTGCTTTCATCCTCGACAACAAGAATTTTCTCTGCCATGAAAAGAAGTCCTTTCTTTGTTTTACCGGAACGGGAAATGCACGAAGCCCGCCGGTTTTCAACGAGCAGTCCGTGCATTTCCTGAAAATGGATGGAAAATGAATTATGTGTTTTTACTCAATGGTAAATTCTTTGTACCCGTCCTCGTCGTCTTTTTTATTC
>JAEXPO010000380.1 GCA_023446675.1 Bacillota bacterium
TTTCTGGCCATAGTCAATTCCAACCTGGATGAGTTTTTTATGGTGCGTGTAGGTTCTCTTAAGGACCAAATTAACGCAGGGTATAAAAAGCCGGATTCCTCAGGGCTGACACCCCTCCAGCAGCTGTCCCGAATAGCCGGACGGGTGGGACGAATGATGGAAGAGGAGTATCTTTTATGGAACAAAAAGCTGGTACCAAAGCTTAAACGGCAGGGCATACGTCTTTTGAAGCCCGGGGAGCTTTCAGCGGAGCACCAGGTTTATGTGGAGGAGTATTTCAATCAGGTTGCTTACCCGGTTTTAACGCCTATGGCGGTGGATTCCGGACGTCCGTTTCCTCTTATACAAAACAAAACCATAAATATCGGTGTCTTCGTGGAAAATGCGGAGCCGGAGGAGGCTGCCATCTTTGCAACCATCCAGGTGCCTTCGGTACTTCCCAGGCTCATTTGGCTTAAGGGCAGGGAGGAAGCCGGCAAGAGCTGCATGCTCCTGGAGGACGTCATTCTCATGTTCCTGGATCGTCTTTTTACAGGAAGGACCATTATAACCTCCTGCGTCTACCGTGTTACACGAAACGGGGATCTGGCCCTCGGAGAGGATGAGGCAGAGGATCTCCTTCTTGAAATTGAAAAAACCCTTCGCATGAGAAGGTGGGGACAGGCGGTGAGGCTGGAGGTTTCAGGACGGGCGGATCCGGAGCTGGTGCATTACTTAAGGGATACCCTTGAGCTGGAGCCGGATTTTGTTTATCCCATACACGGCCCCCTGGATTTGACCTTTTTGTTTAAGCTGTACGGGGATTTAGGGTGCGAGGAGCTTAAATACTGTGCATACGTGCCACGGGTTCCTGAGGATCTTAAGGGCGGGGAGGATATTTTCAAGGCCATACGGGAGAAGGACATTCTTCTTCACCATCCCTTTGAATCCTTTGACCCTATTGTGGAGATGATTCGTACCGCGGCAAGGGATCCCCAGGTTCTGGCCATTAAGCAGACCCTTTACCGGGTCAGCGGTAAATCCCCCATCGTTCGGGCTCTGGCAGAGGCTGCGGACCTGGGCAAGCAGGTAACGGTGCTGGTGGAATTGAAGGCTCGCTTTGATGAGGAAAACAATATTCAATGGGCCAAAAGCCTTGAAAAAGCAGGCTGTCACGTTATTTACGGCCTTATCGGACTTAAAACCCACTGTAAGATTACCCTTATTGTCCGCATGGAGGATGAGGGTATTAACCGCTACGTGCATTTAAGTACGGGGAATTACAATGATGTTACGGCAAGGATTTATACGGACATCGGCCTTTTAACCTGCAACCCCTATATGGGTGAGGATGCCTCCACGGTATTCAACGCTCTTTCCGGCTATACGGAAAGGCCGCTTCTCAATAAGCTGGTGATGGCGCCCACCATGTTAAGAAACCGCTTTACCTACCTCATTGAGAGAGAAATGGGTCATGCGGGAGAGGGCAAGCCTGCCGGGATAAGGGCAAAGCTCAATTCCCTTGTTGATCCGGGAATTATTGAGCTTTTATACAGGGCCTCCCATGCCGGTGTGAAAATTGAGCTTCTGGTTCGGGGCACCTGCGGCCTAAAGCCGGGCCTTCCCGGCCTTAGCGAAAACATTCGGGTAAAAAGTATTGTGGGTCGGTTTTTAGAGCATAGCCGCATTTACTACTTTTTAAACGACGGAGGCCAGGAGGTCTATATTTCCAGCGCCGACTGGATGGAAAGAAACCTGGACCGGCGTGTGGAGCTTTTGGTGCCCATCGAAGACGAACGGGTTAAAGAGCGGGTTTTGGATATTCTTGACACCTATATGTCGGATAATGTGAAAACCCGTATTCTCGGTGCGGACGGTCTGTATTCCCAGCTCCCCCGGAGGCGCAGCATCAAAAGAATGGCAGCACAGGATTTTTTCCTTGCAGGGTCGCCGGATCCGGAAAATGGAAGGGTTGAGGCACAGACCTTGCTGTTTCGTCCAAGAACCCATCCCCAGCAGGAAAATTAGACGCTTCCCCCTTTTTTAGGTCCTTCTTTTATGCTATAGTGTTTTATAGTTCAGAAGCTCCAGTTAAAACGGGTTATTTCCCGGCGCTTCTTCGGCATAGCCCGTTTTAGTGCTTTAGGAAATACGCAAAAAATTTATTTCGCGATCTAGAAGGAGGATCCTTTTTTGGCATATAAAGTAGCACTTGTGTCCCTGGGATGCCCTAAAAACCTGGTGGACAGTGAAATCATGCTGGGCCTTCTCGAAAGGGAAGGCTTTGCTCTCGTGGGCGAAAGGGCGGAGGCCGACGCCATCATCGTCAATACCTGCGCATTTATCGGTGACGCCAGGGAAGAGGCCGTTACCGCCATTCTCGAGGCAGGCCTTTTTAAAACGGAAGGCCGTGCAAGGGTTCTGGCAGTGGCCGGCTGCATGGCCGAACGCTATAAGGACGAAATCATAAAGGAAATGCCCGAGGTGGACGTTGTGCTTGGCACGGGAAGCATCCAGTCAGTGGCATCCATTATAAAAAGCCATCTTGATGAGGAAACACCCCCGTCCATTTACTGCAATCTGCCCGAATCGGTGGAGTATCTGGACAATGCCCGGAAAATAACCGACAATAAGCCCTACGCTTATTTAAAGATAGCCGAAGGCTGCGACAACCACTGCACCTATTGTGTTATTCCCAAGCTCAGAGGGCGTTACAAAAGCCGTTCCATTGAAAGTGTGCTGCGCGAGGCGGCCTATCTTTCCGACAACGGCAAGCCGGAGCTGGTTTTGGTGGCTCAGGATGTTACCCGCTACGGCATGGACTGGGCAGGGGAAAAGAAGCTGGTAACCCTTATAAGAGAGCTTTCCGCGCTGGAGGGCGTAAAGCGCATCCGGCTTCTTTACTGCTATCCGGAGCTCATTGACGATGCCCTTATCCGGGAGCTGGCCCAAAACCCAAAGCTGGCACCCTATCTGGATATACCCATTCAGCATATCTCCAATGCCATGCTTAAGGCTATGGGAAGAAGGGGAACCGGAGAAGCTATCCTAACCCTTCTCGAAAATCTTCGTGAAAGGGTGCCCGGCATTACGCTGCGTACTTCTCTCATAACCGGTTTCCCCGGCGAAACAGAGGATGATTTCAGCCAGATGCTGGCCTTCGTGGAAAGGGGATATTTTCATAACCTGGGCGTTTTTGCCTATTCCAGGGAAGAGGACCCCCCGGCCTACAGAATGAAGGGCCAGATACCCAAACGGGTCAAGGAGTCCCGCCGAAAGAAGCTTATGGCTGTCCAGCGGGAAAATGTTGAGAAATATAATAATTCACGTACAGGTAAAATCTATGATACAATGGTTGACGGAGTCGCCGAGGACGGGATTTTTTATGTGGGCCGAACAGTGATGGAAGCGCCTGAAATTGATCCGGTCATTTATTTTACTTCACCCGAGCCCCTTGAAACAGGAAGCCTTGTTCCGGTTAAAATGCTGTGCACGGATCAATACGACCTTGTGGGAGAGGCCCAAATTGTCTTAGGGGAACTTTAGGAGAAATCCTTCGAAAAAGGCGGGAATGAACATGAACCTTCCAAATAAGCTCACCTTATCACGCATTATCGCAACACCTGTTTTTTTGTTTTTTATGATGCCCGGCTGGTTCGGCCAGTTTTGGGGATTGGATCAATGGGGCCGTTATGCGGCGGCAGTCATTTTTGTTGCAGCGTCCCTGACGGATTTGCTGGACGGCATGATTGCCCGGAAATACAACCTGATCTCTGAATTCGGAAAATTTCTTGACCCTGTAGCCGATAAGCTTCTGGTCACGGCGGCATTGCTTGCCTTTATTATAACGGATAATCTTTCGGTCTGGGCTGTTTTCATCATATTATTCAGAGAATTTATCGTTATGGGCTTCAGAGTTGTTGCGGTAGGCCAGGGTGTGGTCATTGCAGCCGACAGGTACGGGAAAATTAAAACGGTTCTTCAAATCGTTGCAACAGTCATCATTCTTATTAACGATTTCCCCTTTTCTTTCTTTACCGATTTTCCCGTGGGGATGGCCATCATGTGGGCTGCTGTGGTAATGACCATTGTGTCGGGGGTTAATTATCTGGTGGTCAATGCCAAGGTATTGCAAGGCGCTAAATAAGATAAGAATGGGCTAACGCCGGACAAAATGTTAAATTTTGAGTTAAAGTAAGGATTCAAGGCCTTTACAATTTAAATTCGCCTGTGCTAAAATATCTAAGTATGATTTGAACCGATTGCGCGGTTTCTGGTTACTCCGGCCATTTACTGGGCATTCGGCAATTAATTGAAAGGAGTTTTTCATCATGGAAAGACTGCAAAAACAGGAAATTATCACAAAGTATGCCGTTCACGAAGGTGACACAGGTTCACCCGAGGTGCAGATCGCGCTTCTAACGGACAGGATTAACCACCTTACCGGCCACCTGAAAACCCACAAGAAGGATCACCACTCCCGTCGCGGCCTTTTGAAGATGGTTGGTGCAAGAAGAGGACTTCTTAACTACCTCATGAAAAAGGATATTGAACGGTATCGTGAAATCGTTGCAAAGCTTGAATTGAGAAAGTAAAAATTGGGCGGGTTTTTCCGCCCTTTTTTATGGAATAATAGGATAGTGTATTTAGCGGGATAACCGGCATATTTTCCCTTCGGTCAAGGGCAACAGAAGATCAGAGAAGAACCTTCCAGCGAACAGGAATAACCCGTTCCTGGATGCTTGTTCCCTGACCTTTTGTCCCTGACTGGAGATAAAAAGGCTAATGGCGTATTGCCGGAAAGCCCGTACAATCAGGAATAAAAAGGAGTTGACCTAATGAAGAGAATTTTTAAAACAGAGGTTGCAGGCAAGGAAATCATCCTGGAAACAGGACAAATGGCCCAGCTGGCCAACGGCTCCGTACTGGTGCGCTTCGGCGAAACCGTGGTGCTGTCCACTGCAACAGCTTCCAAGCAGCCCAGAGACGGCATTGACTTTTTCCCCTTGAGCGTGGATTATGAAGAGAAGCTTTATGCTGTGGGAAAAATCCCCGGCGGCTTTATTAAAAGAGAAGGAAAGCCTACTGAAAAGGCTATCCTCAATTCCCGAGTCATTGACCGTCAAATGCGTCCCCGCTTCCCTAAGGATTTAAGAAATGACGTATGCATTGTCAATACGGTAATGTCCGTGGATCAGGATAATTCCCCGGAATTTGCCTCCATTTTAGGTTCGGCAACGGCTCTGGCTATTTCAGACATTCCGTTTAACGGCCCTATTGCCGGTGTTATTCTCGGCTTGGTTGACGGAAAGCCTGTCATTAACCCCAATGTGGAGGAACGGGCAAAGAGTGATATGTATATCACCCTGTCCGCCGACAAGGACAAGATTGTCATGATCGAAGCCGGTGCCAATCAGGTGCCCGATGAGGTCGTGCTTGATGCCATTCGCTTTGGCCATGATGAAATTAAGAAAATCATTGCCTTCATCGAATCCGTTGCTGCTGAGGTTGGAAAGCCCAAGTTCCAGTATGAATCCGTTTCCGTACCCGAGGATGTTTGGCAGGCTGTTTATGAAGAGGGAAAGGCCGATATGCTCCAAGCCCTGTTCAATGCCGACAAGGCAGGCCGCGATTCAAGCGTTGACGCAGTATGCGCCAAGGTACAGGAAAAGCTTGCTGAGAAATTTCCCGATCAAAAGTCCAAAATTGCAGACGCCCTTTACAAGCTTCAAAAGAAGCTGGTAAGAAATGCCATCCTTGAGGAAGGCAAGCGTGTTGATGGGCGCGATTTAATGCAAATAAGAGCTTTAAGCTCCGAAGTGGGCCTTCTGCCCCGCACCCATGGCTCCGCTCTTTTCCAGAGAGGCCAAACCCAGGTGCTTACCAATGTAACACTGGGGCCCCTCAATGAGGTTCAAACCCTGGACGGCGTGGACGAAGAAGAAACCAAGCGCTATATGCACCATTACAACTTCCCCGGTTACAGTGTGGGTGAGGCTAAATCCTCCAGAGGTCCCGGCCGTCGTGAAATCGGCCACGGTGCGCTGGCTGAAAGATCCCTTGTACCTGTGCTGCCTACTGAAACCGAATTCCCTTATGCCATTCGTCTGGTTTCCGAGGTTATTATGTCCAACGGCTCCACCTCCCAGGGCAGTGTCTGCGCAAGCACACTGGCTCTTATGGATGCAGGTGTTCCCATTAAGGAGCCTGTAGCGGGTATTTCCTCGGGTCTTGTGGTAGATGACGAAAACAGTGAACGCTTTGTCACCTTTATGGATATTCAGGGTATTGAGGACTTCTTTGGCGACATGGACTTCAAGGTTGCAGGTACAAAGAACGGTATTACCTCCATACAGGTGGATATTAAGGTTGACGGACTTACCTATGAAATCATCCGCCAGGCTTTTGAAATTACCAAAAAGGGACGCTTCCAGATTCTTGACGAGTGCATGCTTCCTGTCATTGCCGAGCCTCGCAAGACATTGTCCAAGTATGCTCCAAAAATTTTCCAGACAAAAATTGATGTGGATAAAATCCGCGAGGTCATTGGCCCCGGCGGTAAGGTTATTAATAAAATCATTGCCGAAACCGGTGTTAAAATCGACATCGAGGAGGACGGCTCCGTTTATGTGGCTACCTCCGACGAGGCAGCCGGCCGTAAAGCCATCAGCATCATTGAGGGTATTGTAGGCAATGTGGAACCCGGCCAGGTATTTAACGGCAGAGTTACCCGCATTATGCAGTTCGGCGCATTTGTTGAATTCCTGCCCGGCAAGGAAGGCCTTGTGCATATTTCCAAGCTGGATACCAAGCGGGTCAACAAGGTTGAGGACGTTGTCAATGTAGGCGATGAAATTACCGTTAAGGTTGTTGAAATCGACAAGCAGGGCCGAATCAATCTTTCCAGAAGGGATCTTCTGGAGCCTTCAGCCGGCGGAGCTCCTCACGCTGAATAAACGATTTAAAGCTGACCTAAAGACGCGTACTTGTTGAAGTATGCGTCTTTTTCGCAATTAACACCCCTTCCCATTTTCCAATTCAAACTGGAGGTGAGAGGGGTTAAATGCTATTGAGCCTCTCTTTATTGCTTAAAAAGATACACGTGGGGGAAAGAATATTGGAAAGAGGAGACTTGTTAGCCGGGGGATAAAGTAAAGGAAGTGTTGCGTTATGAGTATAAGGAGATCGGAAGCCCTTAAAAGTCCCAAAATCCTTTTTGTGGCGGCAGAAGCCTCCCCTCTTGCCAAGGCCGGCGGTTTGGGCGATGTGGCAGGAGAGCTCCCCGCAGTCCTTCAGAGCATGGGGGCGGATATAAGGGTGGTTATTCCTGCTTATCTTGGCATTGAGGCGCAGACAGATATTATAGGGGACTTTCCGGTTGCCATGGGAGCCAAAAATGAAACCTGCATTGTGCGCAGCGTTCGAGGCGCAAAGGTGCCCACCTTCCTTGCGGATAATTACAATTATTTTGGAAGGCCGGGAATATACGGCCATGCCGATGACAGCGAGCGTTTTGCCTTTTTCTGCCTGGCAGTGTATCAGATGCTCCTTCGCTTTGATTTCAGGCCCGACATTATTCATCTCAATGACTGGCATACGGCGCCCCTTGCCATGCTGGTAAGAGAAAACGACAGAGAACATCCGGAGCTTTCTTCCTTAAGTATTTTGTATACCATTCATAACATGGCCTATCAGGGGGTGTGCGACAGGCGTATCTTCGGCCTTTTCGGGCTAAAGGACGTGGTTTTTCAAATGGATAAGGTAGAGTACTACGGCTGCTTTAATCCCATGAAGGCGGGCCTGAACTATGCCGACTGGATAAATACCGTAAGCCCCCGCTATGCCCGCCAGATACTTAAGACAGAAGAGGGCTTCGGCCTTGAAGGTGTGCTGGAAAAAAGAAAGGACAGGCTTTCAGGCATTATCAACGGCATAGATACGACCTTTTGGTCACCAGAAACGGATCCCCTAATTTATGCTCCTTACACTAGTGAGAGCCTTCAGGGAAAGAAAAAAAATAAGGCAGCCCTCAAGGAAGAGCTGGGGCTGTCACCGGGTGACAAGCCGCTTTTCGGCATGGGTACAAGGCTTGTGAACCATAAGGGGCTGGA
>JAEXPO010000401.1 GCA_023446675.1 Bacillota bacterium
TCACAAAGCCTGATACGGCAACCTTGGGAAAGCCCTTTCTATTGCCTCCCAATGAGGACAGTAAAAATTACCGCCTTGTTTTTCAAATCACAGGTGCATCGGTAAATACCAACGATGCCTTTGTAATCAACAAAGGCACCGTTTATCAGGTTCGTTACGCTTTAGTCAAGGATCCGCTGGCGGTGAGCGTTGTTGTAGAAACAACAAAATCACCCCAATATACCCTGACAGAGAGCAGTGATAAAAAATCCGTCGTTTTAAAGATTACAGGCGGTGTCGTTTCAACCCCTACTCCAACACCTACGCCAACCCCTACGCCTTCGGCCACACCTACTATAACACCAACCCCTTCCACCACTCCGACACCAACACCGTCTTCCACGGTTACGCCTACACCCACTGTAACCCCGACGCCAACACCGTCCTCAACGCCAACACCGTCCTCAACGCCAACACCTACCCCGGTGCCCAACAAAAACGGCCCTCTTTCCTGGGCCATTTCCGGAGATACCTGCACCTTTAAGCTTGAAGGAATCGGTTTATCCCAGTCCGCCAGCTCAAGTGAGGCCCGCTTTGAGCTTCGTGAGCGTGAAAAAATACTGCAAATCAGCCTGCCCGGAAATGTAACAAGCCTTACGTCCGGCGGTACGGTTATCAATAATGTCGTTCACGGTATTCTTGTCAATTACAATACCAAGCTCAATACTACCTTTATACGCATTACCTATCCCAATGCCATTACCTTCACCCATGAAATAAAGGATGGCAGCTCGGTTATTGCGGTGAAAAAGGCGAGCACCTCGGCTCCGGAGGCAACACCCTCCGCAACGCCGACACCATCCCCTTCGGTAACACCGACACCATCCTCAACACCGACACCCGGTTCATCGGACACTCCAACACCAAACCCATCCACATCGGCAACCCCGACACCCACGCCTTCCGTTACACCTAAGCCGGGAGAGAATTACACGGATCTCACATCCGTAGGCATCACCAATGTGCTTGCCTCGGTGTCCGATTCCTCTGTCGCTTTTAAAATAACAAGTCCTGGAATAGTTGCAAGCTATCGCCAGCTCGAGGACAGCATTGTGGTGGAGGATGACATCAGCCTGGGGCAATTTGCCTTTCGCCTGCCTTTAAGCATGGTGAATATGGGAAGCGGAAAAGCGGTGCTGAACAGCAAGCTGGTAAAATCCGTAACCACCCTGTCCACCGATCAGAATAGCTTTCTCCTTTTTATAAAACAGGATCCTGAAGGACAGTTCACCATTAAGGAGGGTTCCTCTCCGGACGAGCTTTTAATTATTCTGGCTACCTCCCAGCACGAGGGAAGTACGGGCAGCGGAACTGCGAAAAATAAGCTGGTTGTGTTGGATGCCGGACATGGGGGCACGGATCCCGGAGGCGTTGTAGGTACCTATCATGAAAAAAACTATAACCTCTCCATTGCGCTTTATTGCGAGGCTTACCTTAAGGCGAAGGGCGTAAATGTCATAATGACCCGTTCCACGGATGTCTTTATTACTCTTGACGGAAGAAGCGCCCTGGCAAATGATAACAAAGCCGATCTTTTTGTTTCCATACACAACAATATCATGCCTGCGGCAAGCTATAAAGGCTCCATGACCCTTTATTATCCGTCCAGTGTGGATGGAAAAGCCTATGCCTCCATAATACAGGAGAATCTTGTTAAGGGTCTTGGTATGGCGGATATGCTTATTCGACCGAGAGGCGATCTGTCCGTGCTTAAAAAGACAAAAATGCCGGCGGTTCTCGCAGAGTTTGCCTGCATGACCAACAGTGACGATTTAAATCTTTTAAATAATGACGCCTTCCTCAAAAAAGCGGGAGAAAACCTGGGGGAGAGCATTATCAAGATTTTAGCCAGCATGCCGTAGGCATTACCTGGAAGTTCCATAGAAAAAAGCTGCCTTATACAGGCAGCTTTTTAGGAAGATAACACTGGGCTCCCTTACTTCCCGCAGCAAAGCACATAGCACATGGATAAAGGCTCTATGGCAAAGGCTCCGTATATGGGCTGTTTTAACAACAAGGCTATGAGGCTCTGCTCCGAGGTACGCTGCCTCGCTTCAAGGAAGCCCGTGTGTTATAAAGGGTACACTTAAGTATATTTTTCTTTTCTGGATAACATGACGAACATATGATAACATTATAAAAAAAAGATTTTAGAGGCGGGAAATGGACAGGACAAGAGAAGACGGGAGAAGATGTGACGAACTTAGGAAGGTCATCCTGACCCGTGGTTATACCAAATATGCCGAAGGCTCGGTTCTCGTTGAATTCGGAAACACAAAGGTATTATGCAATGCCAGCGTAGACGAAAAGGTACCTCCCTTTAAAAAGGGAAGCGGCGAAGGCTGGATTACCGCAGAGTACGATATGCTCCCAAGAGCAACATCTAACCGGAACACACGGGATAGGAACACTCTTAAGATTAACGGCCGTTCTAACGAAATTCAAAGGCTCATCGGCAGATCGCTGCGCTCCGTGGTGGATCTTAAATCCCTTGGCGAACGCACCATCGTTATTGATTGCGATGTCATTCAGGCCGATGGCGGAACCCGTACCGCTGCCATTACCGGAGGCTTTGTGGCACTTATGGATGCTTGCAGTTACTTGGTAAGCGCGCGGCTCATACAGGATATTCCAATATCGGATTTTGTTGCCGCAATCAGTACCGGCATTGTTGAGGATCGTGCTTTGCTCGATCTGTGCTATTCGGAGGATTCCCGGGCAGAAGTGGATATGAACGTGGTTATGACCTCGTCGGGAGAAATGATAGAGGTACAGGCAACCGGCGAAAAGCGGCCCTTTCAGCGGGCCCAGCTGGATAAAATGCTGGACTATGCTGCCCTTGGAATCAGCCAGCTTATAGAGGTTCAGCGGCAGGTGCTTTTAAACCGTTAAAGCCTTATCCAGGCTGAGGAACCGCTTTTATGGCTTTATAAGCCAAAAGGAGAATGAAAACGTGACCAGAATTATACTGGCTACTATGAACCGGGGTAAGGTAAATGAAATTCAAAAGCTAATCTCCGGCAAGCCCTATGAAATGATTTCTATGAAAGAAGCCGGTATTTCGGTGGCTATTGTAGAGGATGGAACAACCTTTGAAGAAAATGCCCTCATAAAGGCCGATACCATCAGTAAATTGGCCGGAGGCATTGTTATAGCTGATGACAGCGGACTTGTGGTGGACTCTATGGGAGGTGAGCCGGGTATTTATTCGGCTCGTTTTTTAGGTGAAAGCGCAACGGATGAAGAGCGCTGCACAGGAATTCTCAAGCGCCTTGAGGGCGTTCCCGATGAAAAGAGAACAGCACGCTTTGTTTGTGCCGCAGCCGCAGTAAGCCCTAACTTTCGCATAACCGTCATGGCTGCCATCGAGGGAATAATCACCCGTGAACCGACAGGCAGCAACGGGTTTGGCTATGACCCTATTTTTTATGTTCCTGAAACGGGATTAACCATGGCGCAAATGGACTCGGAGACGAAGAACAGGCTCAGCCATAGAGGAAAGGCTTTCCGTGCTCTTTTTGAGCGTTTGTCAAAAGAGGAGAGCATTCCCTTATGAAACAGTTTATAGTCCTTAGCGATACTCACGGCGAGCTTACGGAAGCGGAGGAGATCCTTCGTTCCTGGCCGGGGATTCGTTCGGTTATCCATTTGGGTGATTATTCACGGGATGCCCTTCAGCTTAAGGAGGCGTTTCCCGAACATGAGTTTTTTATTATTTCAGGCAATTGTGATTTCTTTTTAAGCGAGGCTCCCATGGAACGCCTTTTGGAGGTGGAGGGAAAAAAGCTTCTGTTAACCCACGGACACCGGTACGATGTGAAAAACGGTACCGGAAGACTGGAGGCCAGAGGAAAAGCGGAAGGCCTGGATGTCATTTTGTATGGGCACACTCATATTCCGCTGCTTCTTAAAACCTCAGCCGGGCTTATCCTTAATCCGGGAAGCACCAGCAGCCCAAGAGGAGGCCATCACGGTACATATGCGCTCCTCGAAATCGGGAACGGCAGGGTAGAAGCCAGATTACTGGAAGTATGATTTCATAGCCCACGGAGGTTTGCCTGAGAAATGATCTATTTTGACAATAGCGCTACAACCAAGCCTTATTCCGAGACCATTGCCTTAATGGCTAAACTGATGGAGGAGGCCTATGCCAATTCTTCATCCATGCACGCATTAGGTCTTGCAGCTGAAAAAATTCTGGAAAGCAGCCGTAAGGAGCTGGCTTCCTTAATAAAAGCCCTTCCGGAGGAGCTTGTATTTACTTCCGGGGGAACCGAATCCATCAATACAGCTTTAAGAGGAAGCTCAGAAATTACAAAGCGCGCAGGAAGACATATCCTTGCTTCTCCGGTAGAGCATCCTGCTTCCCTGGAATCCTTAAATCTTCTCGCTTCCCAGGGCTGGGAGATAGAATGGCTCACAGTTGACAGTACTGGAACAATAAGCCTCTCGGATTTGGAAAGCAAACTCCGGAAGGATACGGTTTTGGTTAACCTCATGCACGTCAATAATGAGTTTGGAACCATAGAGCCTGTCGTGGAAGCAGGGGAAAGGATCAAGCGCTACAATCCGGCCATTGCCTATCATGTGGACGCGGTTCAGAGCTTTGGGAAAATCCCCATAAGCGTTAAATCGCTGAAGGCTGATTTTATTAGCGTAAGTGCTCATAAAATTCACGGTCCCAAGGGGGTGGGCCTTCTTTATTCAAGGAAAGGCACACGTTTTGCCCCCTTGCTTCTGGGAGGAGGACATGAGCGAAACCAGCGTTCGGGAACCGTTAACGTTCCAGGCATCGCAGCCTTTTCCCTGTCGGCCTCCATAAAGCATGAAAGACGTAACCGTGATGAGGAACAGATGAAAAAGGTACGGCTTGCCCTGCTTGATGAGCTTGAAAAAAGATTGCCCGGGCAATACAGAGTTAATTCACCTCAGGATGGCACACCCGGAATACTTAATGTTTCCTTTAAAGGAATAAAAGCGGAAATTCTGCTCCACAGTCTGGAAGCCCAGGCCATTTTTGTTTCCAGCGGTTCAGCCTGTCATTCCAGGCATGACGGCATCAGCCATGTCATTAAAGCGGCAGGCGTGCCGAAGGAATGGGAGCAGGGAGCCATTCGCTTCAGCTTTTCAGGGGATAATACCATTGAAGAGGCTTCTGTCTGCGGGAACGCAGTTGCAGAGGCTCTGGATAAAATACGAATCCGGCGGTAGGTCCCGCACTGCTGATTCAATACCAAATTATGATTATGGAAGAGGATAGTAAGGGTTATGAATAAAAGGATATTGGTAAGGTACGAGGAAATATTTTTAAAGGGGCTTAACAAGCATACCTTTGAAGCCAGGCTCATTCAAAATATCCGAAGCTCTCTTGCGCCATTGGCAAAGGTTAAAATATCCAAGTCTCAGAGCCGCATTTACATTGAATCGGAAGATCCTTCCTACGACCAGGATGAGGTATTAAGTGCCTTAAGCCACATTTTTGGAATTGCCTCCGTAAGCCTTGTAGACACAGTGGAAACGGATCTTGATAAAATAAGGGAAGGAGCCTGTCTCCATGTGAAGGAGCTTATTGAAAGAAAGGGCTTTGTCACCTTCAAGGTGGAAGCCAAACGAGGTGATAAAACCTTTCCCCTTAATTCTCCCCAGATCTGCGCGGATCTGGGAAGCTATCTTTTAGATAGGCTGCCTGTTTTAAAGGTGGATGTCCATCGGCCCGATTTTATTCTTTATGTTGAAGTAAGAGAAGCCACCCATATTTATTCGGAGATTATTCAAATGGCCAAGGGCCTGCCCACCGGCTCCGGAGGGAAGGCCACCCTGCTTTTATCGGGAGGCATTGACAGCCCCGTTGCAGGCTGGATGGTGGCAAAGCGGGGTGTAACTCTGGATGCGGTTTATTTCCACAGCCATCCCTACACCAGCGAAAGGGCAAAGGAAAAGGTGGTCAAGCTTGCAGAAATCCTGGGAAGCTGGTGTATGGGAATAAATCTCTACGTGGTTCCCTTTACGGAAATTCAGCTTCTGATCAACGAAAAATGCCCTGCGGATTATTTAACCATTATTATGCGGCGCTACATGATGCGTATTGCTGAAAAAATCGCCCTGCGTGAGGGCTCGTTGGCCCTTGTTACCGGCGAAGCCATCGGCCAGGTAGCAAGCCAGACCATGGAAAGCATGCTTGTTACCAATTCCGTGTGCACCCTTCCCGTCTACCGGCCATTAGTCGGCATGGATAAAAACGAGGTAATCGAAAAGGCGCGCAGAATAGATACTTTCGAAACCTCTATTCTGCCCTATGAGGATTGCTGCACCCTGTTTACCGCAAAGCATCCCGTTACCAGGCCATCTCTTTCAAAAACCATTGCCTTTGAAAAGGTACTGGAGGAAGAGGCACTCATTCAGGCAGCCCTGGATGGGACGGAATTAATAGCCCTGCCCGGTCATTAACGAAATCTTAATGCCGAGCCTGTTTTTTAAACAGCGCGAAGTGGTATATGTAGTGCAGATATATAA
>JAEXPO010000447.1 GCA_023446675.1 Bacillota bacterium
CAATAAGAGAAGGCTCACAAAGTTGCCTCCGCTTAGTTGTACATCTTCATCATTTTCCGGGTATGAATTGCTGCCGGTGGGCCGAGGCGCTGATGTAGCAGCCGTAGGGGCAGGTGAGCTTGTTACGCCCCCAGAAGACGGAGAGCCTGAAGCTGACCAGGTGCCGCCCAACTGCTCCAGAAAAGCCCGGTATACCTTTTGGGAGCCGCTGCTATAATCCTTGGCCGCAAAATCCGGCTCCAGATATTGCTGGAGAATTTCACCTATACGTCCGCTGGTAAGTGTTTTTTCAAGCCCCTTGCCCTGTACGGTCCAATAATCGTCATCACCGATGGACAGGAGGATGAGCAGTCCGTTGTTTTTCTCAGCAGAGCCAATGCCCCAGGCATTGAATAAATCCGCTGCATAATCGGAAATGGTTGTGTCGCCCACAAAATCCACCGTAACCAGAACGATTTGAGCTCCATCCTTTTCATACAGGGCTTTGCCGTTGGCAAGCATAACCTCTTCCTGTTCTCTATTTATAACATTTGCAAAATCATTAACATAGAATCCATCGGTTGGATCGGGAAGGGTTGGGGCGGCTGTAGCGGGAATGCTTAAAGGCAATGAAAGAAGCAACGCTAAAAGGATCTTGACAAACAGCGCTTTTCCCCTGCCTGTCTTTCTTTTCTTATCCTGGGCCTGCCCATTATTCCATAAGGGTTGATTTAAGTTCATGTAATCACCTCTTTTTCCAAAAATCCTGCTGTGCCAGCTTACGGCGTTTCCGGAGTTTCGCCGTTATTCTGTGAGACCGGCTGTTCATAACGCTCCAGCGGCCGAATAAGGGTTGCGGTACTAATAAGATTTGTCGGAATATTTTTAATTATTGCGTTAAATTCATCCACCTTGCGGTTGTAGCCGCTTCTTTCAATAATGAGAAGATGCGAGCGAATGTTTGTAAGTATTTCATCTCGGTATTCCTTATCCCGAAGGTTTAAAGGAAAGCTTTCCAAATAGGTATAAAGCTCTTCTGCAGAGGTTATTAAGGCCTCTGCTGCCTGAAACTTTTTGCCTGGGGTTTTAACCGCACTGAGGATTTCCTTGTTTTCCAGGACAGCAGTTAATTTGGAATCCGTTTTTTTCAGGTATCGTCCGGCAACTACCGTTAAATTGTAGCTGTTAGTCATAATTTGCTCAAGATCATATTGGATTCCCATTCCATCGTTATCCTCGCCAATGTAAAAGATGGCTTCCACATCAGCCTTCAGCCGGCTAAGGGATGAATGGGCGCTTAACAGCGTTGAGACAATCAGGGCAATCAGAGTAATTAGCCATGCATTTTTACGTTTTTTTAACCATCTCATGAGCATTACCCTCCCTTTCCGTTTAATTCTATGAAATAAACCCGGCAGCATACTAATCTAGGATGTTGTTCTGCTCCTGTCCTCGTTCTTTATAATTTTATCAAGCACATCCACATCCAGGGTAATACCCATTGCCCGTTGGGAGTGGAGCTCCTCCAGAACCTTTTTAAAGGCGTGGGTTATTGTTCCGGCAACACCTTCAATTTTTCCCATAGCCCCACGGGTACTCTCACCCTTTATAGGCTCCCTGGCGAATTCATCATAGGTTTTTATGAGCTTTAAGGTGGTTGGCAGGTAGTAATCGGTAAATTGCCTTATGTGACGGAGATTATCCGGATTTTTGCGAATAAACGCAAAAATTTCATGACCAATGGCAACCCATTCTGAGACACCACTTCTCATTTCCTCTTTTGGGAGCCCCTTACCCAGCTCATTAAGCTCGCGAAGTGCTGCAAACCCATCGTTGAGAGCTTCATCCAGATTACGGTCACCGGTGTTTGCCGGTTCTTCCTTCACCTCTACTAAAACGGTTTTTGCCGGGAAAACAAGGCTGAAAAGGAAATAGGCTGCTGCCGATAAGCCGATTGCCACTATAAAATCCAGCCACCGGTACATGGGAAGAAAAAATGTGCATAAGACCCAAACACCGCCTATGGCATAGACTGGGATAGCCGAAGGCACTTTTATCTGTTTTAAGTTTATCCCATTCAATGAGTCCACTCCTTTACGATTTTCTTTAAGGAAGTATTTAGGCTTTATACATAGGCCAATTTTCCTATCTTTCTCATTTTATAATGTATTTTATCCAGCGGCAAGAGTTGAGCCCTCCCATAATAGAGTTTTTAGGGCTTATAGGGTTATATATCCGATATTTCCCGATTCTCCAGATTGCGGATAAGCACCCTGGCTGCCGGAGACAGAAAATCATTTTTAAGCCATGCGGCCCCGATGTGCCGGACAGGTATTTTTTCTATAGGCTTGATTTCATATAATGCACCGTTTTCAAGGTCATCCTCAACAAAATTCCGGATGACGCAGGCTATACCAAAATCAAATTTGGCAAAATGGATGAGCAGATCCATATTACCAAGCTCAAAGGCTGGCGCCGCCGTACAGTCATTGCTCTTAAAATACTCATCAATAAATGTCCTGGAATTGCTTTGATGCTCCAAAAGCAGAAGAGGATGATTAAGTATGAAATTCAGGGGCTGGTGGGTTATGGCCAGATGCCTGTATTTGTAGCCCGTTACAAAGCAGTCCTGAACCGGCATGATGGTATGAAAGTGAATCTGTTCGTCCTCATAGGGCAGATTAATGATTCCAAAATCAATTTTTCCCGCCTTGATAAGACTGATAATCCCGGGCGTGGTGGGACAGACTACATGTATTTTAATGGAGGGATACAATACATTAAACATTTTTAGGTATGGAATAAGATAATGCTTGCAAAGTGTATCGCTGACACCAATTTTTACATCGCCTGTCAGCAGGTTTTTCATATCCTCCAGCTTTTTTTCACCCAGCGCAAGTGCATTGAAAGCCTGTTCCACATATTGGTACAATACTTCTCCTTCGGGAGTCAGCCCAACTCCTTTGGAGGTTCTGAAAAACAAACGGCAGTTTAAGGCGTCCTCAAGCTGCTTAATGGCGCGGCTGACGGCAGGCTGGGTGATGTAAAGGTATTCGGAAGCTTTTGAAATACTGCCGTGCTGAGCTGTATGGTAAAAGGCTTTATAAAGTTCTAACTGCATAGCTATGCCTCACGCTTATATTAATTATAATGAATATGCATTTCACTTATATCTCAACTCTTATTATAATCATAATGTAATCAAAATCAAGGAAACAATAAAAACTTAAGGAGGTTTTTATTATGAAAACAAAAATAGGTATTAATGGATTTGGACGTATCGGACGTCATGTCTTCAAGGTGATTACGGACAAGTACTCCGACAGGCTGGAAATTGTGGCGGTAAACGATTTGACAAATGCGGCGACCCTGGCCCACCTCCTCAAATATGATTCGTTATACGGCAAATTCAACGGTCATGTTGAAGCCGCGGAGGGGGCTCTGGTGGTTAATGGCAACACGGTTCGGATCCTTTCCGAACGGGATCCCGGGAATATAAACTGGGAAGCTCTGGGAGTGGAAATTGTGCTTGAATGCACAGGACTGTTTACAAAAAGAGAAAAGGCTGAAACCCATATTACAAAGGGCGGTGCCCGGAAGGTGATTATCTCCGCCCCTGCAACGGGCGAGGATATTACCCTTGTTTTGGGCGTTAATGAGAAGCAGTATGATCCTAAGAAGCATCATGTTCTTTCCAATGCCTCCTGCACCACCAATTGCCTTGCTCCTGTGGCCAAGGTTCTTCATGAGCAGTTTACAATTAAAAAGGGCCTTATGACAACGGTTCATTCCTATACCAATGATCAGAACATTCTGGATCTGCCCCATGGTGATTTGAGACGGGCCAGAGCGGCGGCCCTGTCCATTATCCCCACAAAAACCGGCGCCGCCAAAGCCATCAGCCTTGTTTTGCCCGAGCTTTCCGGCAAGCTCAACGGCTTTTCCCTGAGGGTTCCCACCCCTACGGTTTCCATCGTGGATTTGGTGGCTGAAACGGAAAAGCCTGTGACAAAGGAGGAGGTTAACAACGCCTTAAAGACCGCCTCTGAAACCTATCTCAAAGGCTATCTGACTTATTCCGAGGAACCGCTGGTTTCCGCGGACTATAAGGGTGATCCCGCCTCCTCCATTGTTGATGCTCTTTCAACCATGGTTATTGAGGACAATATGGTTAAGGTGCTTGCATGGTACGATAACGAGTGGGGCTATTCCAACCGCTGTGCCGATTTGGCAGCCTATGTGGCTGAAAGGCTTTAACCTGGCAGCCATTTGACCCTTTCCGTATTTCAATGCGCTTTTGCCAGTTGATTTAGACAGGGCCTCAACGGTATCTCTAATGTACCTCCACCCGCCTCCTTCAGGGGCGGGTGTTTCTGTCGGTTCCTTCAGGGGGCGGATGATTCTGTCGTTTCCTTCAGGGGGCGGATGTTTCTGTCGGTTCCTTCAGGGGCGGATGTTTCTGTCGGTTCCGCTCTTAAAAGGGGAAACAGCACACAATCCCTTATATTCTCACTGCTTGTCAGCACCTGTACCAGCCGCTCGATTCCCATACCCCACCCGGAAACGGGAGGCATTCCGTATTCCATAGCTGTAAGATAATCCTCGTCCTGCACCATCGCCTCCCCATCGCCTTTTGCGTGATATTGAGCCTGCTTTTCCAGGCGCTTTCTTTGTTCTATGGGATTTGTCAGCTCCGAATAGGCATTGATGATCTCAGCACCGTTTATAACAAGCTGGAACCGATCCGTTATTTCAGGGTTTTCATCATTCGCTCTGGCCAGAGGCGACAATTCGATAGGATGTGCGGTAAGAAAAACAGGTGTGGTAATTCCGGGACGGCTTACCCGCTTATACAAAAGGTCAATAAAATTTCCGGGGCTAAGGCTTTCCGGATTATCATGCCCTAGAACAATGCCCTTTTCCCGTATTGCGGCAAGCAGGGCTCCGCTTTCCTTCAGCTTGTCGATGTCCAGCCCCGTATCCTTGAGAAGCAGCTCCCTAAAGGTTACCACAGGCCAATCCTGGGCAAAATCTATTTCCTGGCCTCCGAAGGTTAATACCGTGGTTCCCATAACCTCCTTCAGGGCATGGAGAACCATTTTTCTTGTAAAATCCATATTATCCTTGTAATTCCAGAATGCGGCATAGCATTCCAGCATGGTAAAGTCCTGCAAATGGGTTTGACTGATGCCTTCGTTCCGAAAACACCGGGCAAATTCAAAAACCTTTGTGAAGCCGCCCACAATCAGCCTTTTTAAATAGGTTTCGGGTGCTATTCTCAAATAGACCTCCCTGTTCAAAGCTTCATGATGAGCTATGAACGGCCTGGCAAGAGCACCGGAGGGCTTTGGCTGGAGCACGGGTGTTTCAGCTTCCACAAATCCCTCATCCTCAAGAAATCTCCGGAGGGCCTTAATCATTGCGGACTTAAACAAGAAGCGCTCCCGCGTTTGGGAGGACATGATTAGATCCAGATACCTTTGACGGTAGCAGCTTTCGATATCGCTTAAACCGTGCCACTTTTCAGGCAATACCTTGAGGCACTTTCCAAGAGGGATAAACGCTTCAATCCTTAAGGTCTTTTCACCTGTTTTTGTAGTGAAAAGGGTTCCCTCCGCCCCAATAAAGTCACCAATGTCAAACAAGGCATGAAAGAATTCATACTTTTCCTTCCCTAACACATCCTCCTTAAGGGCCAGCTGAAAACGGGCGTTGATATTACTTACAGCAATAAAGGTGAGCTTGCCCAGCTTGCGCCACGCCACAATTCTCCCTGCCACACGCACACCGGAAACAGTGTCCTCCAGAAGCCTGGCCTCATCAAGGTTATGGGTGATTTCAAACCTTTCCGGATAGGGGTTTGTCAGAAGAGAAAGGGCTGTCAGTCTTTCTCTTCGAACCTGCTCTTGCTCTGAGCTCATAAAATTCATTCCTTTCCTTATTTTAAAATGATACAAATAGAGAGCCGTCAAGCGCTCCTCTTTGTACGGATTCGCTTGCGCGAAGGCATACGCAAAAAAGAGCCATGGGGGTGTTTGCACCCACATGGCTCTTTACAGATTAACCACCACAGGCACAAACGCGAATAGCGCTCATGCCTATGGAAAAATTCCTAGACTTGAACGCTGTGCCTGTTACGTTTAAACTGAGCGGTTACACAATAACGCATGATACGACTCCCTGCTTTATTTGTACCATCTTAGCACGGCCGGCGTTCAAGTTCAAGTCATGGTTGACATTTTATCAGGGCAAACGCATACAAATTACAGACCTTTAAGAAAAAGCGCGGTTGCCTTGAACATTTTGTCAGCTTTTTCTTGATAGTATGGAAAAGCCGAAAGGCTTAAGCTCAACCTTGCCGTTTTCAGGCTTCTCACC
>JAEXPO010000452.1 GCA_023446675.1 Bacillota bacterium
ACATAAGGGTTATGGGCGATATTTCTGCATTTCAGGGTGTCGGAATAGCTGCCGAAGTACAAATGAAGATCCGCATCATAAGCAAAGCAAACAGCCGAGTTATCCGGGTATTTGCTATTGGTGGTTCCCAGGTAAAGAAGCTTTTCTTTTTCCAGTATCTTTTTAATCGTTTCGGTTTTGAGCTCCATACAAAGCCCCTCCTTTTTCTTTTATATTTTTTTCAGCCCAGAAGCCTTGAACGCTTTCCACAAGGGAAAGCCCACGGGCTACTCTGGGTATGGGATGCCACTCCTCCGGCAGCAGAGCCAGATAGTCTCTTTCGGCGTAGCGGGAATCAATAAGAAGCAGGGCCCCCTGGTCTGTCTCTGTACGGATGAGGCGTCCCGCGGCCTGCAGCACCTTGTTAAGGCCAGGGAAGGTATAGGCGTAATCAAAGCCGGTGCCGCGCTCCTTTTCATAGTAAGCCCTAAGAATTTCCTGCTCGGGACATACCTGAGGCAGACCTACACCCACCACAATGACGCTGGTAAGCCTGTCTCCCGTGAGATCAATACCTTCTCCAAAGGCTCCTCCCATAACGCAAAGGCCTATTCTCGGTATAGCTCCGGTTTCATCAAAAAGGGCCAGAAACCGGGCCCGGGCTTCATCGTCCATCTCTCTTTCCTGCAGGTGAAGCTCCCATTCCAGGGGCATGAGGGAAAGAAGCTGGTGTACCTCCAGCATGTACTTGTAGGATGGAAAGAAAACCATGGTATTGCCGCCCCGGCCCTCCACCCAGCCCTTAATGGCCTGAGCCAGCCCCTCCATATGCCGCTCCCTCTGGCGGTAGCGGGTTTCTATAAGATCCTGATTTACAACAAAAAGATTTTCCCTGGGAAAGGGAGAAGGCAGCCTCAGGGTAATGTCTCCCTTCCGTCCGCCCAGAATGTTTTTAAAATACCCCAAAGGGGAAAGAGTGGCAGAAAACAGAACGGCGGTTTGGGCCATATCCATACGCTTATCCAGCATTTCACCCGGATCCAGGCAAAGAAGGGTAATGACAAGCCTTCCCTTGGTTCCGGTTGCTAATGTCCTGTATCGGGGTGAGAAAAGCTCCAGTATGTTTTTAAAATGAAGCAGATCAAAAAAGAGGGTAATAAGGTCCTCGCCGTAGGGATGTGTCTCCGCTTCCTCCTGAGCCATAATCCAGGCCTCTGTGCGCTCCAGAAAGGCGTCCAGGCATTCGGTAAGAAGTCCCGGGGGCTCCGGAGAGGAGTAATAATCCCTTCCGGCAGCCTGGGAGAGGCTGGACTGAAATAGGGGCTCCAAAGAAGCTATGGTCTTTTTAAGAGCCCTCAGGGTTTTGTAGATGACGGGCTCCTCCTTGCGAAGACTTTTGGCCAGCAGGGTTATGGACTTCATGGAAAGGCTTGCCGAGTACATTTCTCTGGCCCTGTCAAAGAGGTTGTGGGCCTCGTCCACGAGGAAAGCATAGTTTTCCCGGCCCTTTTGCTGAAAAAAGCGCTTTAAATAAACTCTGGGATCAAAGGCATAATTGTAATCGCAGATTATGAGATCGCAGCCAAGGGCCAGCTCCAGGCTAAGCTCGAAGGGGCAGAGCCGGTGCTTTTCAGCGGCTTCTATTATGCTTTCACGCGAGAAAAAGTCATGCTTTTTAAGAAGGCCCTGAACCACCCGCTTGGAGCGGGACATGAAGCCCTGGATAAACTCGCATTTTTCCGGGTTGCAGTTTTTTATGGGAAGCAGGCAGAGCTTATCCTTGGCGGTAAGGGTTAGCACCTTAAGCCGGAGCCCGTCTTTTTCAAGCATTTTATAGGCGTTTTCCGCAATGGCCCGGGTTGTGGTTTTGGCGGTAAGGTAAAAAATACGGTCCAGCTTTCCTTCACCCAGGGCCTTTATGGCGGGGTAAAGCACGCCCATGGTTTTTCCCGTGCCTGTGGGGGCCTGTGCAAACAGCCTTTTTCCCTCTTCAATGGATTTCCAAGTATTGTAGGCAAGAAGCTTCTGGCCTTTCCTATAGCCTGAAAAAGGAAACGCCATATTTTTGATGGTAAGGTTCCGCAAGGCACGCCATTTGGCCTGGGCCACGGACCACGCGGCATAGGGGTACAGCAGGTTTTTAAAAAAACGCTCCAGCTTATCCAGCGGGTATGCACGGTCAAAGGACTTCTCCTCACCGGTTTCCCTTCGATAGTAGGTAAGCCGGACAGACATGCTGTCAAGGCTGTGGGCTTTGGCCCAGAGGTAGGCGTAAAGCCTGGCCTGGGCCCAGTGAGCCTCGCTGTAGTCTTCCGAAATGCCTGTTAAGGGAGCGGAGGTGGTTTTTATTTCATGGATAATGGTTTTGTCCGGATAGGTCCAGATGCCGTCCGCTCTGCCGCTTATCTCCACGATGCACCCGGGAGCCTCAAAGCTGTCGGAGAGCCAGACCTCCGCTTCATAGCAGCCCTCCTCGGTATGGCGCTTTTGCAAAAGCCCGTGGGCCAGCGTTCCCTCCTGAGCCTGACGGTAGGAGCTAAAGGACCAGGCGGTTTCCTCCTGTATGGAGAAAGCGACAAGGCTTCGTACCGATGCTTTTATAGACACTATTTCACTGGAAGCCAATACCCAATTCCCCCATAAACCAAAATCGAAAGCACCTTTTTCCAAGAATACGCCGGGCTGCACCGGAATGCCCCGGAATACCCCGGAATACCCTCTCCGGCATGCGGCCATAAAGTCCGGGAGGCATCCCAAGGGCCTTTTATTCCTTGGCGGATTAATAATTTCGGAACATATGTTCACATATATTTTACGCTATTTGCCACGGGGGTGCAAGGGCTGGGTGAAGTCAAAGTGAGGACACGCAAAAAAAGTGCCGGGTCAGTTGGACCTGGCCATGAGGTAAAGAAAATAGGGGGTGCTGAGTACGGTGATGACAATGCCTACAGGAACATCGGCCCCAAGGCTGACGGTGCGGGTCAGGGTGTCGGCAATAAGAATAATAATGGCGCCGCAAAAGGAGGCGGCAGGAAAAAGCAGCTTATGATTAGGCCCAACCAGCTTGCGTGCCATATGGGGTGCAATCATTCCCACAAAGAAAAAGCTTCCGCCCAAAGCCACGCTTCCCGCCGAAAGCGCCACCGCAGCGAGGGAGAGGCCTAAAAACTCGGCCTTTACGGCAACACCTAAGCCTTTTGCCGTATCGTTTCCAAGCTGAATGGCATTTAACATGCGGGAACGGTAGAAGGCATAGCCCCATAAAACAAGTGTCCAGGGAGCGAGCACCGCAAGATTGCGCCAATCATCCCCCCACAGATTGCCCGCATTCCAGCGCTGGATGAACTCCATTTGCTTTTCGTCAAGCTTCAGGGTAAGAAGGGTTGTAAGAGCGCCGTAGCCGGTTCCCAGGGCAACACCGGTTAATATAAGCCCGGTGGGGGAGGTATCCCTTCCACGCCGGTGGGATAAAAGAAAAATAAGTGCCGCAGCCGTTATTCCCCCCAAAAAGGCCAGCAGGGGCAGGATGAAGGGGGAGGCCTTGCCCTGGGTTGAAAACATGACCACATAAAGAAGCACAAAAAGGCCGGAGCCGGAGCTGATGCCCAGAGTGCCGGGACTGGCCATGTCGTTTCGAAGAAGGCTTTGCCCAGATGGTATTTAATGGCTATGTACTGGCTGAACGCCCCAAAAAGCATGGATATGGAGATACCTGCCAGAACCAGCCGCTGGGGAGTAAGCCCGGTCTTGCCCAGAGATGCCACAAAATAAGTCAGAAGGGTGGCCGCTGCGGCACCCAGACAGGCAAACAGCATGGTTGTGCCATAGGTGCGTCCCGGAAGGAAGGCCATGCTCAGGGCAAGGGCAAAGCCTGCGCCGCTGTTTATGCCCATGAGGCCCGAATCGGCCAGGGGATTGCGGGTGGTACCCTGCATAATAGCGCCGCAGACAGCAAGGCTGCAGCCTACAACCAGGTCGGCGACGGTTCGGGGAAACCGGAGCGTCCTTATAATCTGATGCTCGGTGTGCAGGGGATTGAAATGGAAAACCGCCCCCCAGGCTGTGGATAAACTCATATCGGCGGCGCCGAAACTAATCGATGCCGCCGACATGAGTACCAGCAAACCGAATCCCACAACCATGGTTAATTTGAATTTAACAGCCCCCGGAGGGCGAGTGTTAAGAGGATTTGCCAGGTGCTTGGTATTCATTCTATGAGTGATGTCCTTTCCTTAAGGCGATTATTGGGCCAACTGATTTAAGGCATCCACAATATAGTCAAGCTGAGCGGTAAGGCTGGCTACGTCGTCGTAGTAGAAAAGGCCCTGATATTTGCCCGGTATTTCTACCAGACGGCCCTCGGCAACAGCAGGTATGCTTTTCCATATTTCCGTTTTGGAGTACTCGGATTCCTTGCCCTCCTGACGGAACCACAGAATATAGTCGCCAAAATACTCATGGGCAATTTCATAGCTCAGGGTGGCGCGTCCCTTGCCGGTTTCGGCAATAAGCTGCTCCAGCTTTTCCGTCTTTTTAAGGCCGAGGTACTTATACACGAGAGTTCCGCCTCTTGAGCCTGTTTCATAGGCTACCCCGCTCCATTCGCCGGAAGGCCCCCAGTCCTCCATGATGCTGAAGGTTTTGCCCTCAAAGGCGCCTGCGTTTAATTTTTGCCTGGCGTCAGCCAGCTTCTCTTCAAAAACCTTAATGGCCTCTTCGGCGATTTCAGATCTTCCGGTAGCTTCGGCGATAATGCGAAGCCTTTCCTCGGAGCTGACATCGCTTTCAGGAATAACAAGCACGGGAGCGATTTTGCTGAAGGTTTCAAAATCCTCCTGTGAATAGGTAATAATCAGATCGGGATCAAGAGCCATAACATCCTCCTGTGCCCAATTGGTAATCTTTTCGGCAGGATCGAACTTATCGTAAAAGGGCATGGTCTCCTGTGCCCACGCGGAGTATCCCACCACGTTAAGGCCAAGGGTAAACGGGTCGCCTATGTACCAGTTGACAACCACACGCTGGGGATTGGCAGGAACTTCAATTTCGCCCATGATGGTGCTTACCTTGCGGGTTGTGCTCTCCGGTTCCGGAGTGGCAGTGGGCTGGACGCTTTCCTGAGGCTGGGATGAGGGCGTGGCCGATGCAGGTGTGTTTGCGGCAGGTGTGCTTCCGCAGCCTGCGGCAGCGAGCATAGCCGCAGAGCATAAAACGGCTAAAAGCTTTTTCTTCATGCTTGTTCTCATTTTATTTACTCCTCATATTGATTTATGGATGCCTGAAGCGCTTGCGGCAATAAAAGTTAGATAACGCTAACCTTTCGAGATCGTAACATGGGTTGCAGAGCCTTGTCAATTAGAGGGAGGGCTTATGCTCATAACCGCGTTTGTACAAAGTATAAGCTAAGAAGCTTATACTTAAAGGGTCATGTAGATTCAGATAGCTTTTATATGCTTATCTTTGGATTCGTCCTATCTTTTTTTGGATTACCTTTGAGCGTGCTTTGATTTGATAATATGCTATAATGTTACGAGATAAGTTTGACTAATCTAATTCTTTTAGGAGACTGCTATGCATTATACAAAGGAATATGAAAAGGGTTGGGGAGCGTGGGCGGAGCATTTTGGCTTTAAGCAGAGCAACCTGGCCCACTGCACCCATTATGAAGTGCCTCCGGGCTGGGAAAACGGATGGATTACCGAACGCAACCCGGCTGCCGGATTATATGTTTCAAGCACCTGGCTCACACCTGAGGCCGCCCTTGAGTACACCATGCATATTGAAAAGCCCTGTTTGTGGGTTTTCTGTGTGGATTGCGGGGATTTGATTTTTACCCGTAAGGGTAAGCCACCGGTAAAACTCACACCGGCAAACCATTTAGTCATAAATCCGCAAAAGCCCTTTCGATTAACCCTTCCAGCCGGGGTCCACGCCTGCTTTACATGCGTCCTTATTTTTGACGATTACATCGAGGCGTATTTAAAGGCAAATCAGCTTAATTATCCCATCCGTGTGGAGGATGCGCGCAGCTGGAAGCCTCAGCATGTGGATTCACCTGATATTATGCTCATAATGGAGCAAATGCGGTGGGGGGTGAGAGGCCATCGTATGCCGTTAATTACCTATAGCTGCAAGGTCATTGAGCTTCTGTCCATGATTGCCCATAACGCCGAATATGAAAAGAGAGTTAAAAGCCGCCGCCAATATGTCACCTGGAATGATGAGAAAAAGCTCTATAAGGTTCGGGAACGCATAGACCTCAACCCCCTCAATCCTCCGGGGGCTGAGGAAATGTGCCGATTGGCCGAAATGGGTGAAAGCAAGCTTCGGATAGCCTTTAAAAGCCTTTATGGCTTTACCGTCTATAACTATATGCGTACGGCCGTTATGAAGCGGGCCATGCAGATGCTGGCCGATGACGGGCTCAGTATTAAAAACATTGCTTCCCGGTGCGGCTATGAAAATCCCGCTAAGTTTGCCGCTGCGTTTAAGGATGTACATGGCATTACGCCAAGCTTATTCCGAAAGAGCTTTAGTTTATAATTTTCGTTGCGAGTGCTGTCTTGACATAATGCGTGGAGTCCAGCAT
>JAEXPO010000379.1 GCA_023446675.1 Bacillota bacterium
GCTGGAGCGTCTCCCGCTCAAAGTAGATGCTGGCGAGAAAATTAAAGGCCACTGCGGTTAGAATAAACAGCAGTGAGACTGTCAAAAGATTAAATGTAAAAATCTTACTCTGGATGGTTTTTTTCATGGACTACTCACCTTCATCGGCAATACTGAAGCCGAACCCCCAGATAGTATCAATTTTCAGCGACGAGCCTATGTCGGAAAGCTTGCTTCTTATACGCTTAACCATATCGTCCGTAGCCCGGGTACCGGCCTCGCATTCATAGCCCCAAACCTTGTTAAGAAGCTCTTCACGGCTGATGGCCCGGTTTTTATTCTGTGCAAGGTATAAAACAAGATTAAATTCCATAACTGTTAAATTAAGTATAGAACCGCCGCATTCGGCCTGGCGCTTTTCGGGGTAAAGGACAACATCTCCAACGGCGACGGCTTTTCTGATATTTTGGGCTTTTGTATCCAGTTCAATACGCCGGAAAAGGCTTTTTACCCTGGCAACAAGCTCCATGGGGCTGAAGGGCTTTGTCAAATAATCGTCGCTGCCCAGATTGAGCCCCGCAATTCTGTCGGTTTCACTGTCTTTGGCGGATACAATAATAATAGGCACATTGCTCTCCTGACGTATGGAGGCGCAAAGGGTGTAGCCGTCCAGCTCAGGCATCATAATATCGAGAACCAGCAGATCTGCCGGCCTTTTCTTAAAAGCGTTAAGAAGGGAGCGCCCGTCATAGAAGGTTTGTACCTGGTATCCCTCACGAATTAAAAAGGATTTTATGATATTGCATATGTTAACCTCATCATCGGCAATGTAAATCAGCTTTGACGGCATGTGGCATACACCTCCTGCTTCATTATAGCATACCGATTAAAAAACAGGTTCCTGCGTGAGTTTTGCCTAAATTTGACTCAAACCTGCGGGGATTTTCAAAAGTTTTTTGGTATACAATGTCATTAAGTTTGAGTGAAGTAAGGTTGAATTTACCGCAGAAAATAAATGCGGATGCACTTATGGAGCCATCTGTGAGTTCATGCAGGTTCAATGCAAAAATGGAGGATTATAACATGAATTTTATAACAAAATTCATCAAACGATGGAAGGTTTTAATTGCTGTTATCCTGATAGCAGCTTTGGGGACGACGGGCTTCTTTGTTTATCGAAGCCAGGCCGCCCAGTCATCGTCAAAAACGGTTCAGCAAAGAACTCAGGCCGTTACCCGGGGAAATCTCTCAATTTCCCTTTCCGGCTCAGGTTCTATCACACCGGCCAAGCGCAAGGAGCTCTCCTCGTCCGTCAATGGAACGGTGCTTAACAGCAATATGACGGACGGCCAAAATGTTAAGGAAGGCGATATACTTCTAACCCTTAACTCCAGTGATGCGGAGCTTAGTCTCAAAAAGCTTGAAAATACACTCAAGCAGAAGGAAAGCTCCGTACAAAGCCTTAATGAGCAAATTGCAAGCCTTAATGCCGCAGCTCCAATAGCGGGAATTGTTATCGCTCTTTCGGTTAAGGTTGGAGACAGTGTCAATAAAGGGACTGTACTGATGACCCTTGTGGATCAGAGCCGCTTAAGTGCGACGCTGACCTTTGAAAACGCATCCCTGGCGGATTTTAAAGATCTTAAAACCGTCCAGGTGCATGTTCCCTCCTTTATGTCTACCCTTGAAGGAGCCGTGGAGTCTGTGAGCGGTACGGAAAGCGGTGTGGAGCTTGAAATTTCCGTGGTTAATCCCGGAGCTCTCACATCAGGAACAAAGGTGCTGGGGGAAGCACAGACCACGCTGGGCAGCTATTCCAGTACTGAAACAGAGCTGGAATGGATTACTGAAGAGCAGGTAAAGGCCGAAGCATCAGGAACCGTTCAAAGCGTTTACGTGCAAAAAAATCAATCCGTAACGGCAGGCAAGCTTCTTGTAGCTATCGAGAACGACGACCTTCCTGTATCTCTTGAAAATGCCCTTATTGAGCTGGAGAATGCTCAGGGCGAGGTTGAAAATGCCAAGTCGGCGCTGGACGGCTATGTTGTCAAAGCCCCCTACGACGGTGTGCTCGTATCGGTCACAACGCTTTTGGAGGGCGATTCGGTCAAGTCGGGAACAACTCTGGCAACCCTTATTAATGAAAGTACCATGGAAACCTCCATTAGCATTGATGAGCTGGATATCGGACAGGTTGAGGTAGGCCAGACGGTTATTGTAACAGCAGAGGCTCTGGAGGATACGCTGACGAATCCTATAGAGGGTACGGTTTCCCAAATTGCTGCGGAGGGTTCCAGCAGCAACGGAGTAACAAGCTATCCCGTTACCATTACCATGCCGGGAAGAACAGGCTTAAAAAGCGGCATGAACGTCGATGTTACCATTCAGGTTATGAATAAGGAAAATGTTCTTCTGGTTCCTATTGAGGCACTTCAGAAATCCGGAAACGGCTACATTGCATGGGTGAAGCAGGATTCCTCGTCTACCGCTTCGGACGGTTCCGATCAAAGCTCTCAGAGCAGCGGCGAAGGCCAGGGGAACTTTCCCGGAGGTGAAAATACCAGCGGCGGAGCCATGGGCTTTAATGGCGGCGGCGGAAGGCCCGAAAATACCAGCGGCGGAGCCATGGGCTT
>JAEXPO010000499.1 GCA_023446675.1 Bacillota bacterium
TAAAGGAATATGTGCCCCAGCATCCAACCACCGCCGACGGGCAGAAGACACTGGGCTTGTCTC
This sequence comes from Bacillota bacterium, assembly GCA_023446675.1. Taxonomy (GTDB): domain Bacteria; phylum Bacillota; class Clostridia; order DSM-8532; family DSM-8532; genus DTU059. The sequence continues at coordinate 64 of JAEXPO010000499.1, forward strand.
TATGCGGTGATGATTGGCTGACTTTGATTACCGTTACCAACCCCGCCAACTTTGCCCTCGGCAATTCCGACGACGGTGAATGGTACGTTGACAACAACACGCTTGAAGTAACACGCCATGTCACAAGGCCGGAAACGAGGGAATATTTCCGCTGGCTTAATCACATGAACGATATAGGTCTTCTTGATCCTGAAAGCTTTATTCAAAAAGAGGACCAGTACAAGTCAAAAATTGCTTCCGGACGTGTCGTAGCCGTTACCGATGCAAGATGGCATCTTGAAGAGCCTGTAAGAGCCCTCAAGCAGGCAGGCAATTACGAGGCGACCTATGGCTATTATCCTGTAACCATGAAGGAAGAGTATAAATTTGCCGATTTCCAGAGCACCGGTTATCTGGGTGGTTATGCCCTGTCTCTTACCACTGCCAACAAGGATCCTGAAAGAACCATTAAGTTCCTGGACTGGATGTGCACAGAGGAAGCGCAAATCCTGGTAAACTGGGGTATTGAAGGCGAGCACTATGACGTTGTTGACGGAAAGCGCGTATTAAAGCCTGAAATAAAGGAAATGTTCAACAGCGATCCGGCCTTTGGTCAGAAAACCGGTATCCGGGCTTACCGCTATCCTTTCCCCTCCTATGGCAATCGCGTGCAGGATTCCACAGGCCAGTATTTTGAAGCCTTCGCTACACCTGAAGAGGTTATTGCCCGTCAGTCCGACATAGAAAACGAAGTTCTTGCCAAATACGGTGTAGAGTGTTGGAAGGATCTTTATCCTCAGGCAGACGAATTCCCGGTTAAATCCTATGGTGCCGCATGGCTTGTCAATATTGAGGATCCGGAGTGGAAGGCCGCGGACGATAAAATCTTAAAAACAGGCTACAGCATGATCGCCGCCGCTGTTATGGCAAAGCCCGCTGAGTTCGACCAGAAATGGGACGAATACATGAAAGCCCTTGACACGGCAGGCCTTGATTGGGTAACCGAGCAGTTTGAAAAAACCCTTAAAGAGAGAACCGAGCTTTGGAAATAAGGTAAAAGTAAGGTAGAAAGATAGATTTGGAATAGAGAAAAGACGAAAGAACAGCAGAGCTGCTGCAGGAGTGAAAACCTCTTGCAGCAGCTCTTTCGTGTGTGCCCTTTGCATAAGCAAATCTGGCTTAAAACGAGGGGATCGATATCCCCGAGCCTTCGATTTGTCTTCTATCCCTTGAAGCTGACGGTTCTATCGCCCCTGCCATGAAGCCTGAAGCTGTGGCCTGTGTTTGCAATGGCTTTATCCGATACCACCGAGCCCGTTCTGTAAACCGATAGCAGAATACCGATAAGAAACATGTTTACCAGCATTGCCGTGTTACCCTGAGAAAGAAGGGGGAGGGACAGGGGTGAGGTAAACTGAAAGCCTAAATTGTAAAACACATAGCTTACTACCTGAAGTGCAAAAGTCATTATAACGGACAGGGATACTAAAAGACCTAATCCGCTTTTTTGTTTCATGCAAAGCCGGATGCCTTTTATCACAAAGAAAAGAAAGACACTTAGAATTACCGCAAAGGAAATCCAGCCTGAAAGCGCGATTAATACGGTGAGCAAAAGATCACTTTGAAGAAACATGCTATGGGGGGTTAAGCCAAAGGAAGATAAATTAGCCCCACTTTCATTACCAAGCCAACCGGCACCCGCAAGAAACTCCCGGGTAATAATTGCCCAATACCCGTATCCATTCGGCTCAAGGGAGGGATCTAACACAGCAGCAAAGCGCCGTAAAAGGTAAGGGTTCATATTAAGCATAAAGACAATAAAAAAGAGGATAAGGGGTGCAAAAAGCATTAAAAACCCATATAACCGTCTTATATGAAACCAGTTTTTTAACAGGGCAATAACAAGTAATGTAAGACTTGTTATTGAAAAAAGCAGTAAGCCTGACATGGATGGTATGATGGCCGCTATAAAAGCGGGTAAAATAAAAGCGGCCTGGCACACAATAAGGCCCTTGTAGCCCTTTTTTCCCATGGAGAAAACTATTGCGGCAAAAGCAAGAGGAAATAACAGGGTGAAGTAAGTGGCATAGTAGGAGCGGCCGTTAAGCGTTGGGGAAAGGCAGATAACCACAGCGGAGAGAAGGATTACAGAAAAATAAACGGTTTTAGGAAACCTGCCTATTAGCGTAAAATCAGAAAAATAAGCGGTAAAAAGAAGGGCTGTCCCTAATGCTGTGTAGAATAGCCATTTTATTAATGTTTCAGAGGAAATTTCTTCATTAAAAACAAACAAACGTATGGCAAGGCTGATAAGAAGCAGCACCAGAGTTCCTCCCAGCATGGCCCACTGGGGCTTTGGCCGATGAGTACGATCAAACTGTGCCCCCAGCATAACCGGATCACCGGTTTCCTCAATGGCTTTTATTGTCGCATCATCCTCAGTAAACCCCTGTTTCATATAAAAATCTCTTTGATCAAGAATATGGTTTTTCAATTCCTCCTCAATAGGGGAGTGGGCTTTTTTCCAGCGTATTTGCTCGCATACCGTATTTGTAAACGCCGCAATTTTGTCAAAGGACTCCATAACCTACACCACCCTCCATGATTCGGTTAATAGCCTTGGCGTAAGAGGCCCATTCCGCCTGCTTTTCCGACAGCAACCCTTTTCCCTTGTTCGTAAGGTGATAATATTTCCTTATTCGGGCATTGTCGGCGTTTTCGTCATAGGAGCTTACCATACCCTCATTTTCAAGACCATGGAGCAAAGGGTAAAGTGTTCCCGTTTTCAGCCGAAAGGTATCATCCGACTTGCCTGCCAGTTCCTCAATGATCTGATAACCGTACATATCCTTTTCTTCGAGCAATTTGAGTATAAGCATGGTTGTATTGCCTGAAAGAGGATTTTTTTCAGAGGCCATTCCGTTTACTCCTTTTAATAGGTAGATGTTCTACTTATAGTTATACGTAGATTATCTACCTATGTCAAGGTCTGTTTTGTTTTTTTACCGGTTCACAAAGAAGTTCACAAAAAAAGGGCACTGGATTAATCCAGGCCCTCTTTAACCAATCAGAAAAGACATTTGCTTAACAGGCTTATTAGCCTGTTAAAAGCTTTATTTTGCAGCTATTTTAGCCCAGGTGTCCTTAAGTCCTACTGTTTTGTTAAACACCAGCTTATCGGCAGTGGTGTCCTTATTATCCACACAGAAATAGCCCATGCGTAAAAACTGATAGCGGCTGCCCCCTGTCGCATCCTTAAGAAAGGGCTCCACCTTGCTGTGATTTAAAACCACCAGGGACTGAGGATTAAGGTTGTCCTTGTAATCCACGCCCTCGTCCACATCGTCGGGGTTTTCCACACTGAAGAGCATGTCGTAAAGCCTTACTTCCACATCCAGGGCATGCTTGGCGGAGACCCAGTGAATGGTTCCCTTAACCTTTCTTCCGTCAGGGGACTCGCCGCCTCGGGAAGCCGGATCGTAGGTGGCTCTCACCAGGGTGACTTTTCCATTTTCATCCGTTTCATAGCCTGTACACTTTACAAAGTAGGCATTTTTAAGGCGAACCTCTCCGTTGGGCTTAAGCCTGAAATATTTCCCGGGAGGATCGATCATAAAATCCTCCTGCTCGATGTAAAGCTCCTGGGAGAAGGGAACCTTGCGGGTTCCTCTTTCAGGCATTTCAGGATTGTTTTCCACATCGA
>JAEXPO010000524.1 GCA_023446675.1 Bacillota bacterium
TGCACTCTCATTGACTCTTTCAATGAGGCGCTGCTTTTCTTCCTGTTCCCGCGCTTCCCGTGAAAGAAGACCCACGGCCTTTTCTACCGCAGTATGAAGCTCGAGGGTATCTATGGGCTTTAAAATATACTCAAAAGCATCCATCTTAAGAGCTGATCGAACATATTCAAAATCGTCATACCCGCTTGCAAAAATAACCTTAAGGCTCGGCAGGCTGCCCATAGCCTGCTCGGCCAGCACAAGGCCGCTCATGCCGGGCATTTTGATATCTGTAATCAGAATATCGGGTGTGAAGGATTCCATAAGTTTCATGGCCTCAAAGCCGTTTTTAGCAGTCTTAACGGCATTAATAGAAAGGGTTTCCCATACAATCTGCTCTTGGAGCCCCTCCCGGTCCAGCCGCTCGTCGTCCACAATTAAAAGCCTATACAAACGCATCACCCTTCTTATTGTATCCTTTTGCCGAAAGCAGGAAAAGACCTGAACGAATAAATCCGTCCAGGTCTTGCTAAAACCGGATTAATTAGACTTCATTTTTTCAAGGTTTTCTTTCCAAAGGGTAGTCTTATAGGTTTCTACCAGCTGGAAGTCCATTTTATAAATCTGATCAATGGTATCCTGTATGACTTTTCTGGTTTCCGCCTCATCCTTCGCTGTCACCATCTTGGGAACCTGCTTGCGGACATAATCCTGCACCTGCTTGAAGGCAATGCCCTCAGGTGTGTCTGCGGAGGTAAAGAGCCCCTCATAGGCTGTCACATCCGCAGAATGCTTCCAGGTTATATTGTACTGATTGGAAATAACGAAATCCCTCTCGGCTTCAGGCAGCTTTTCATTGGCAGCGGATTTGCTGAAATCCACCCATTCGGACATACCAGGAAGGGAGAATTCCTCAAAGGCCACTTCATCGGCTTCTTCCTTAGGTAGGGAGGAACGGGTCTTTTTAAGGATGGGATACCCGCTTTCATCCAGCTCATCCCACAGAATGCCCTGAGGGCCATGGAAGGTAATAAGCTGGCCTTCATCGGAGGCAATCCAGTCCAGTACTTGATAGATGCGTTCAGGATCCTTAGCATTTTTTGTAATGCAAATGGAGTTCCAGCCCAGCGTCTTATAGGTAGCGTTAGCTATTTTGGATTGGTCGAAGCCGCCGCCTGCCGGGGGTTCGATGATTCGGTAAAAGGCATTGGGATCAATTTTTTCCCAGGCCATCTTGCCGTCACGGGCCTCGTTAACCGCGTTTGAGGAGGCATACACGGCAATACGCCCTGTATCCCGCTTGTCGTTCATCTGCTGGGAGGTTTCCACAAAGAAGTCCTTGTTCATAAGGCCCTGATTCCAAAGCTTATTGGCAAAAACCATGGCCTCGGTCCAGCGGGGATCCTTCATAAAGAACTCCAGGGTGCCGTTACCGGTTTCATAAACCATATCCTCATTGACCGTGCCAATGCCGCCAAAGCTGTAGTAGAGCTGGTAGACACCGCCCTGGAAGTTGCCAACGTCAAACTGCATGGGTACTACGTCCTTGCCATTAGCCTTGTAGCCTCCGGCCTTTATATCCGTGAGGTATTTGAGAAGGTCGTCCAATGTGTTAATGGCCGGGGAACCCAGTTGCTTGTATACGATATCATTTACAAACCAGCCGCCGTTGCCGGTGGGATGCTCAGGGGTGGTGGACCAGTTCAGCAGGCTGTAGATTTTGCCGTTAACCTTGGAGAAGTTAACCGTTGCCGGATCGGAGGTATCCCTGTAGCCCGGGTATTTCTGATAATAATCGTCCAGCGTCACCAGCTTATCCAGGTCTATGAGCTTTTTATAGGCTTCGTTTCGATCCATCATAATAACGTCGGGAAGCGTGTCGGAGGCAATCATAAGGCTCAGCTTTTCATTTTCGTTTCCGCCGGGGCTTTGAACCTCTATGGTAGCGTTCATGCGAGACATAAGCTCCTGCCCGATTTTGGTTTCCTCAAATTTACTGTTAACGGTTTTCCAGCTGTAGTTCCAGTAGACTACAAAGTGAACAGGCTCAGAAGTGTCATAAACCGATGCTTCAGGGGTGGGCGTAGCTGATTCCGTAGTTGATGAAGGGGTAGCAGAAGCCGCTGAAGGTGTGGGCGAAGGTGTACCGTCGGAACCCGAAGGCGCCGCTCCGCAGCCGGACAGCAGCGTTCCAAGCATGGACACTGTAAGCATAGCTGCCGTCAGAAATTTCATTTGACGCTTTTTCATGATGAATCCTCCTCTTTTTTATTATAGCGCAGGGCTTCACAAATCCCAATGCGGGATTGTTTGCCCTGTCAGTATCCGGATAAACCAATTTGAAAAGCAGTTTAAAGTGAAAAAAGCATTGGTAGTACTAATAAGGCTCTTGTAAAGTTTTTAATACATACGTTAAAGCAGAAGGCTCTTAGAGTTTTAACGCATAATTGAAAGTAGAAAGCTCTTAAAGTTTTAAAACATAATTGAAAGTAGAAAGCAGCAAGCATCTAATAAAGACATGTTAATATTTAGAAATTTTATCTGTAAATTACCCCTTTACAGCACCTATCATGACACCTTTTACAAAGTATTTCTGGACAAACGGATAGACAAAAAGTATGGGAGCAACGGTTACTATCATGGTGGAGGCGGTTATGGAACGGATGTTGATGACCTTCTGAGCCTGAAGAATATTAGCGCCCGCTCCCGCACTCTGGATAGCTTCATCGGTTCTCGTGGAAGCAATAATTCGAATCAAAATGGATTGAAGGGGCTTTAAGGATTGCTTGTTAATGTAAATATTAGCATCAAACCAACTGTTCCATTGAAAAACAGCATTAAAGAGGATCATGGTGGCAATAATTGGCCCCGACAAAGGAACTATGATTCTGAAAAAGATGGAGAACACCCCTGCCCCGTCGATTCGTGCGGACTCCTCCATGGCATCGGGTATGCTGCGAAAATAGGTGCGCATGATAATCATGTTATAGACACCCACCGCATAGGGAAGAATATAGACCAGGAAATTATCAATGAGTCCCAGCGAGCGAATAAGAAGGTAAGAAGGTATCAGACCACCGCTAAAATACAGGGTAATGATGGAAAGGGTCATGTACACCTTTCTTCCCTTTAAATAGGATTTAGACAGCCCGTAGGCAAACATGCCCGTGCAAAGAAGGCTTACGAAAGATCCCAGTACTGTTCGTCCAACTGTTACAAGAAACGAGCTATAGAGATCCGGAAAAGCAAAGATAACCTTGTAGTTTTCAAGGGTCCACTCCCGTGGCCAGAAATAAACCCCGCCTCTGGCCGTATCATAGGCTTTATTAAAGGATACCGCCAGGGTATTAAAGAAAGGAAACAGGGTTATAAAAGCAATAAGTGCAAGAGCAAGCATAACAATGGCCTGAAATAAAAGCGTACCTGGTTTGAACTTCATATAATCACCTCCCTACCACAAGCTCTCTTCGCCCAGAAGCCGCGCACCGTAATTGGCAATGGTCAAAAGTGCAACGCTGACCAGGGATTTAAAGAGCCCTGCCGCTGTGGCGTAGGAATAGCGCATCTGGGTGATACCGGTTCGGTAGACATAGGTATCCAGCACCTCCGCAACATCCTGTACGGTGGTATTTGCTAAATTGTTGGTTAAAAGAAGAATTTGCTCAAAGCCTGCGCTTAAAAGGTTGCTGACAGCCAGTATGAAGAGAATGACAATGGTTGGCTTTATTCCAGAGAGGGTAATATGCCAAATTTTCCGCATTCTTCCCGCTCCGTCAATATCCGCGGCCTGATAAAGCTCCGGGTCAATGGCCGACATGGCGGCTATGTAGATGATGGCATTCCAGCCCAGCTCCTTCCATAAATCCGTTAATACCACAATGGACCAGAAGAATCGGGGCTCACCCATGAAGGTAATGGGGGTATCAATGGCTCCTATTTTAAGAAGAAGGGTATTTAAAGCGCCCCCGTCCACTGAAACGAAGTCGAATACCAGCCCTGCCACTACAACCCACGAGACAAAGTGGGGCAAATAGGAAATGGTTTGCACCGAGCGTTTAAATAGATTACCTTTGACTTCATTTAATAGAATGGCAAAAACTATGGGAAGGGGGAAATTAATTACGAGCTTGAGTAATGTAATACCAAAGGTGTTTCGCATAATCCCCAGGAACTCAGGACTTTTAAAAAGCATTTCAAAATGATTAAGCCCCACCCACGCACTGATGCCCGGGATATCTCCGAGCTTATATTGCTGGAAGGCCATTAAAAGACCGTACATGGGTATGTAGCAGAAGATAAAAAGGAGTATCATAAAGGGAATCACCATAAGTTGAAGCTCCTTCTGCTGCCAGAATTCCTTAAAATGGTTCCCCAGTTTTTTTCTTTTTTGGGTGGATAGATTGATTGTGGATAATGCACTTTGCATGTTAACCCCCTTAATTGCAGACTTTGGTTTTGATGTTTAAAACGGAGTCCGTGTTTTTTGTATATTTCAATTATGCTTTTGGAGCCGCAAAGCTTCAATGGCGTCAGGCAATGATTTAAAACGTCAATTAACGATCTTGAATGAACTTGCCGAAAGTGACATCCGCTTTCTTGAATGAGGTTAGGGATGTATAAAACTTCTTTCGCGCATTTCACATGCTTAACTGGCTAAAGCCAGATAAGGACCCACCCGTTTAACGCAAGCCTAGCTTGCGAGCGGGTCCCTTGGATAATGGGCGAGCAAGCAAGAGTATGCTTGCGACCAGCCCCTGGAACCTTGTTGTTTACAACAAAAAAAGCCGGAATAGGCTGATATGAATCAGTCAATTCCGGCACTTTCAGGGATTATTCTTTTTTACTGCGTGTGTTATTTGATCTATGTGGTTTGTTAATAGCTGATTAAAAGGGGAGGCTACTGTTTTGATAAGTTTACAGGTTTATATTAGGTTTATATATTGATAGTTTTATGGTATTTCTAACGGGAGGATTTTCTGTAGCCTGCCGCAATGGCTTCCTCTTCAGTTTTAAACCATTCCTCGGCGATAGTGCGATCATAATAGGCCCCACCCGGCACGTGATAGATTTTTTCGCCCTTTGAATTGATATTACCTTTTATCTCGCCTTCATGGTTGCCGTCAGAGGGTGCGGGTGAAGTGTTGGCATTATCGGTGGCATTTGGTGTATTCGGAATATTTGTTGAATTTGCACGGTTATTGGTGCTCTCTCCTTCGTCATCAAGGGCCCATAACCCCTTATTGTTTTCTCTGGCATAGCGTTCAGCCTCAACAAATACATCTGAAAATTTGACATCAGGCGGATAGGTATACACCTTGGCGTAGCCTTCCTTAACTAAGTATTCGTTAAAAAAGGTACCGTCCTCTAAGTAGACATAACGCAAAAGCCGACCATATCGGTCTGTATCCGACACATCCTTCTCCAGGATAACCCGTTTTCCTTCCAGCGCTTCTTTTGCAAAGGCAGAGGCGGTTTTACCGAACTCTGTGTTTTTGGATTTATCCGGATGAACACTCTCGGGGGTATCCACACCTATAAGACGGACACGCTGGCCGTCTTCAAGTACGAAGGTATCTCCGTCCACAACCCGTTCAACAAGAACACCCTTGGAGGCAGTATTAACTGCCTCCAAGGTGCAGCCCGAAAGGGTAAGGATTGCTGATAATACAAGGAGTATACAAAATACATAAATGATTTTTTGGGGATTACGGCGTAAAATTGGGTTTTGGTGATTTTTCAATACATTGGCGATTTGGAATGTGCTTTTAGCTTTTTTCATTATCCTATTTCTTTCTGTCGCTTTATTGCTGTAGATTTTTCTTAAGTTGCAAGGCTTTATTTTACACCAAATAATAGGGAGTTGCATATTATGATATGAATTAATATTAATCTTGGACAGAAGCATCAGAAACCGCTTTCTCAAGGCCTGATTCATTTATTTCGCAATAGGTGAGGTTTGCGAATTATTCAGCAAGCAGTTCTTCCACTGCAGCTCTCCACTTTGTAGGCACGTCCTCAATAGTACGCAAACCGGCATTAATAAGGTCATAATAAATTCTCGCCATTACTCAGTACCTCCCACAATAAGCTCAGCTAATTCAGCCAAGGCTAATTTAATTTCAAGGTTTTCCTCCTGTAAGCGTTCGACCTCAGACTTTGGTAAGTCCTCGTAAATTGGCATCGGTTCTTCACCCGAAACATCCACGGATACGAGACGCTTGTCTGCAGGTATCTCCACCCAAAGAAATGGAACCCCTATGGGTTCCCGGACATTTCCGGTGGACTGATAAATTATGTAGCCTGTTGCGTCATAAATGATAAGTGTTTGCATAAAATTATCTCCTTTTTTATTCATACTACTCATAAGCGTCATATCTTACATTGTTGGAGCCGCCAGTGTTAAAAGTAAAGACTGAAACATATGCGAAGCCATTAAGGTCTATTGTAAAACCGTCAGCAGTAAGAGTAACATAATAAGATACATTAAACGTTGTGGTATAAGTGCCACTTAAACTGCTCGCTAAAATACTGCTACCATTCGGGTCAGAGGTAATAAAACATGTATAACCACCACCATTAGTGTATTTTACATAGATGCGTGAGGGCTTAAAGAGTAGCCCACTAACCACTGCCTTTGTTGATGATAAGTTACTCACAGCCCCACTTGCATACCGTTTAGCATCATAAGTGCCTGTTACACCTAAATCTGTCACTCCCGCTCTTATATTGCTTGGAATGTGATTTTGGGCCGGGGTTGATACCCATATTCCACTATCGAGTATACGCTTTGATACAGGGTACGAACCGGGTACAAGATATATCCTATTAACACCATCACCTGAGTAGGCACCTACCTGTGTCTCAGCTGACTCTAAATGACCTGTTCCAGAAATGGCTCCCGGATTTTTCGGTAAGGTACCCGTAATCTTGACACCATTCACATAGCCTGATTTTCCAATCTCAATATCGGATGCAATGGCAGTTGCATCACTTGTGAATGTGCCAGTAACACCAGCTATGCTAGTCCCTGCCCTAACATTAGATGATACAAGTCCCGTATTCCAAGCAACAAGGCATCCAAAATCATTGTCATTTACCCCTGATTCATAATAGGCTGTGGGAGGCTCTAGAGTAAGGGCTCCTGCTCCATCACCTCTAATAGATATAGCTTCCGTATAAGCACCGCCTGTACCTGCAAAACTTCTATTTGCCATCGTCCCCGCAGTCCCTGCAATAGTCGTCCCTGTCAGTACTTTACTGGCATCAAAGGATACTGCTGCTACTGTTTGAGCACCGGATAGATACTGCCCTGCCGCTACCGTCTGAGCCGTTGCTCCCGGTGTATAAGTCTGCGCTGCTTTAGAAGGGATTGTCCCTGCGACAAGTCCGTTATCGGTTCCAACGGTATATCCCGACAGCACCTGAGCGGCTCCGGCTGTTCCATACTCACCCCCTTCACCCACTAATTGAAAATTTCCGCTGGTGGTGCTGTACTTTAAGGAATAAATACCATTAAGCCTGAGCTTTCCTGAGGTTAATGCGCTGCCCTTGCCATCCACAATGGCCTTTGCTCCCAATCCATTCACATTTAGTGTTGTGGCTCCGGTATTGGCCGCATTGACCTTCACAACCACACCCATACCATCCACATAGGCGGTTGGGGCAGGACTGAGCGTAAGAGTGTAGGTATTGGCGCTTCCTGCGGTTGCTCCATAGCCCGGCTGTCTCACAAAATCGGCCATATGAGTGTTAAACTCCGTTTTTGTTGCCTGTTGGGCATTGTCAACACTCCCAAGACCTATATCCGCTTTAGCCAAAGTTCCCCAGGACAGGCTTCCTGCCGTACTGCCTGCCTTCAAAACCTTACCGCTGTTCGAGTTGCTGGTGGCAGGAACATGCAGATTGCCGTCTCCTGAGGGGTGAGTATAATTATTAGCCCCCGTGGTAATGCCATTAAGCTTGGTTTTATCTGAGGAGGACATAAGGCCCGCCGTGGAGGTAGTAGCTTCTGCAGCTTCTGCTTTGGCATTCCATGCAGTCTTTTCCGCATCCGTGGCAAAACGGTGGGTGCTGTCTTCCGTTACCTCAGAACCTGCAACACTTCCCCAGGAATAGGTGCCGGCTGTTGCCGAGGCCTTCAGCACCTTATTGGTATTGGTGGTTCCGTTGGCGGGAACATGCTTATTGCCGTCAGTAGTGGGATGAGAGTAATTATTGGCCCCGGCAGCAATGCCGGAAAGCTTGGTTTTTTCAGCAGAGGTATAATCCTCCGTTGAAAGCTGCTTTCCTGAAATCTTATCCACCTTATTGGCTATCGCCGAATCCAGAGCATCGGCATTGTCATTAAAATCATTAATATTGACAACGTCCGTGCCTGCCGGTTTTTTAAGGTTAAGATTGGGCGTCAATTCCATAGGTATCCTCTCCTTTTCATCCTGCTCATTCTTTTCATACTTCTCATATCCTTTTTCATCTTTTTCATTTATCAAAACTGCAACACTATGATGCTATGCCGCTTCCCGGCGACTGAGCCTCATGGGATCCTTTGCCGCCATCCTCTACGAATAAGCCTTTAACCCATCCCAGGTATAAGCCTTGACACTGTCCCAGGTCAATGAATCTTCGTTAAGTCCATCCCACAGCGTGTATGTATAGGAAAAGCTATAGGTAAGGTGAGCGGGCTTTATTTCTTCCAGGGAAGTCATTAGGCCGGGCATATTGGGCGGCACACCCATAACACCAACGAATTTCACCTCAAAACGGTTTTCCAAAGGATATTCCGTTACTTCCACATCCCCGCCGGAAAAAGCTGCAGCAACCGATTTTATCATTGCCTTTGTTGTCGCACCGGCACCCCGGAGCTTGGCTAACAGAACCTCTCTTCGGCGTGAGTAGGATTGTGTGGCGGCAGTGGTGATACCCAATTCCTTTTCCCAATGCTCCAGCCCCCAGGTCGCGGTTAACACGAAATACTGCTTGAGGAGATCATCTACTTCGTTGCCTGCAGCGCCAACCTCCTGTCCAAGACAATCCTGCAGCTCCTTCATTTCAAGAATGCCATGCCAGTATTCGGGCAGGTAGGCCATTAAATCAACCTTTTTTTCCAAGTCTGTACCTGTATCGGAATCCGCCTCGCCGAAGGCCATTGTTCCGTACTTATAATATCCGTACATGCTACACCCCCTTAAGCTGATTCCATGTTATGGGGCCTTTGGGCATGGCCAAGGCCGTTATGGCCTGGGAAACTCTCTGAGCCGTCCATAATCGCTGCGTCGTGGCCGTTCCGGCTTCTGCCTCGGCTTGTGATACGGTACTCCACGTGGCTGTGTGGGCCATATTTCTCACTGTTCCATTAATCTGCACATACAAACCGGAAGTGGTAGTCCACATATCGCCCCCCACGGGAGCCGCAGGTGCGGTACCGTGAGGCAGCGTCATGGACGCCTCACCTGTTGAAGGCACAGGAAAAATCTTTTTCCCCGTAACCCCACTCCATGGAACGGTTTCAGCACTGTCCACCACCCCGTCGTTATCCGTATCATAGATGCTCTTCAACATATCTCCGCTTGTGGCATTGGCTGCCGCAAGCAGAACATTTCCTGAGGCGGTACCGATATACAGCCTGCTGCTGTCGGTACAAAACCCCAGCTCGCCAGGGTTTAGGGTGCCAATATTGGCCTCTGTCCCCCTGTAAACCTGAATAAGTACTTTTCTGGCCAAAGGATTCCCTCCTTAAAAGGTTCCGCCGTCAATGACGGAAACCATCAGTCGATTCCCGTTGACAGTGTCATAAATAATACTGGAGCCGTCCACATTGGCCTCAATGCCTGTGGTATTGACCAGAACGCCTTTGCCTGCTTTGGCCGCCACAGAGTCAGCTGCAACAGTTATCCCATTGCCTGCGCCTACATGCAATGTCACGGTATCCGCCTGTCCTCCGCCTGTGAGGCCGTTACCGGCAGTTACTGTCTGTAATGCGCCGCCGGTGCGTACCCAGGCTGTGCCGTTCCAGCTGTAAATCTTTTGCTCCTCGTCCACATAAGAAGTCCAACCCACAGAGGGCGGGTAGTAGTTCCACACACCTGCTGCGTACTCTGCTATCTGATCTGTCTTGCCGGCCCATGCACCGGTGGCTCCGGTGGGGATAATGTATCGGTCTCCCACAACAGGCGTTCCCGTAGGAGCTGTCGTCGTTCGATTCTTCACCGAGGCCTGGGGTTCGATATTTCTCTTGGCAAGCTCAATTTCATTGCCAATTTTTTGAGCACTCCATAAATCCGCCGCTCCGCTGCCGCTGTCGTTAATAAGCCGGTGCTTTGAAGCGTCGTCCAAGTGGGAACGAAGCTGGGCTGCCGTACTGGTGTTGGTGCCGTCGGATACCCGATTGACCTGACCATTGGTGATTTCAACTTTTTTAACTCTGGCATAAGTAGTGCCGTCGGCTACATCATCCAGTGTACCTGTTAAGTCTGTGAGCTTTCGTGAATTCACCCGCTGCCACTGGCTGCCGGTATCAAAATACAAATAGCCTGCGTTGGTCCCGCTGGTAACATAATAAAAACGGCCCAGTGTGGATGCCTCGGGACGAGCAGTTTCCGTTCCCGACATGGCCCGCCCCGCAAAAATATTTTCCGCTCCGTCACCGATGTACAACTCCCTGGTATCGGTGCAAAAGCCCATTTCACCGGATAAAAGAGGCCCGGCCGTATTAAGCTCGGCACGGGTGCCTCTCCGGATTCTTATGGTTTGTTGTGGCATTTTTATTCAACCTCCCCTGTAAAATAACCGCCGTCAATAATTCCGGCTTCTTTATACCTCTCAATTTCGCCCTGAGTGGCCAATAAGCTGTTCTGAAGCACATTGATGTCCTGGGCCTCCACCGTATCTCCCGGTGTGGTATAGGAAACATAAACCGGGCTGATATCTGAAAAAAGCTTGATTCTCCGCTGCCAGGAGGCCTCAGAAGGTATGGACACAACAAACTGGGTAACCTCTTCACCAGAAAATTCAGGCCCCGTAAAAACGCGTATACTGCCGGGAGTAATAGTGTCATGGGCAAGAATGCCTTCATATACCCCGCCGTTAACCTTAATTTCTTCTTCAATCAGGTAAAGGCTTCCGTCCTGCTTTTTATTGAGCTTCTCGTAAAAATGATCCGGAGATTCAGGATAAGCCATCCGTTACACCTCCAAATCCACTGTGCCAATAACAGGTATTTCTTCATTTAACAGAGCAACATTGGCGGTATTTCCGTTTACCGTAAGCGCTGTATAATCCAGAAC
>JAEXPO010000570.1 GCA_023446675.1 Bacillota bacterium
CTTCTGGATGCGGTGGATACGGTTACGGCAAAAGTGGATTTGGTGGTTAACGCCAAGAAAAAGGGGATTCCTATCATCAGCTGCATGGGCGCAGGGAATAAAATGGATCCTACCCGGTTTGAAGTGACGGATATTTATAAAACCTCAGTCTGCCCGCTGGCCAGAGTTATGCGCAGGGAGCTAAAAGCAAGGGATATAAAGGATCTTAAGGTGGTTTATTCCAGGGAAGAACCCTTGAAGCCGGTGGAAACCGAATCCAACAGCTGCAGTACCCAGTGTATTTGCCCCAAGGGTACAACCCGTACCTGTACCATTAGAAATCAAATTCCCGGAAGCCTGTCCTTCGTGCCGTCGGTTGCCGGACTTATTATGGCCGGTGAGGTCATTAAGGATATTATAGCCAAACCGTAATGAAAGCTTGGCAGCTGTTGGCCGCTCATGATTAACATAAAATGCCCTTCAAGGCTGTTTGCAAAAGGCTCTTCTCCGTATGGAGAGAGCTTTTGTCGAATTGCAGGAGGGGTTGCCCTGCCAAGGCTTGTTAATACTCCGAAAGCCTTGAACAAGAAGGTCTGAGGGTCCGCAAGCAATAGGGGCTCCATGCATTAAAGTTTTACAACTCTATTGACAGATCATGGATTATACTGTATACTCAAATAAACATATAGGAATACTAGGAGAAAATAAAGGTGGCTGTATGAAAATATCAACAAAAGGGCGATATGGATTGAGAGCGATGCTGGATCTGGCGGTTCATGCCAAGGGGGATCATGTGGCACTGGGCAGTATAGCGGAGCGGCAGAACATTTCCATGAATTACCTGGAACAGGTCTTTGCAACCCTTAGAAAGGCGGGCCTGGTAAAAAGTATCAAAGGCGCGCAAGGGGGATATATATTGGCATATGACCCTTCTGAAATAACGGTTGGATCCGTGCTGCGGGTGCTTGAGGGAAATTTGTCCGTTATTGATGAGGCTGCCTATTCAAATCTTTCCCCGAATTCCATCCAATACTGTATTAAGCTTCATGTATGGGAAAAAATGAATGATTCTCTTAATCAGGTAGTAGACGGCATTACACTTGAGAATCTGGTTGAAAATTACAAAAAGCTCAACGGGCAGTCATCCATGATGTATTACATCTGATTTGCCGGACGGACACACACTTCCGGTTTGAGAATACGGCTTGAGACTAATAAACAGAAATGAAATAGAAAGAAAGGGATTGAGAGCCATGAGTGAAAAAAGGGCTTTAAAATTTGACACCTTGCAGGTTCATGCGGGTCAAAGCGCGGATCCTACTACGGGTTCCAGAGCGGTACCCATTTATCAGACCACTTCCTATGTTTTTAAGGATGCGGAGCATGCGGCTAATCTTTTCGGCTTAAAGGAAAGCGGTAATATTTATACCCGTATTATGAACCCGACAACGGATGTTTTTGAACAGCGCATTGCAGCTCTCGAGGGCGGTATTGCGGCCCTGGCAGTGGCATCCGGCTCCGCTGCCGTTACATATTCCATTTTAAATCTGGCCGGCGCAGGGGACGAAATTGTTTCCGCAAGTACTCTTTATGGCGGAACCTTCAATCTGTTTGCCAATACCCTGCCCTTTTACGGTATAAAGACTGTTTTCGTGGATCCCGATGATCCGGAAAACTTCCGCAAGGCTATCAATGAGAAGACAAAGGCGCTTTACATTGAAACCATAGGCAACCCCGGTATCAACCTTATCGATATTGAAAAGGTAGCTGCCATTGCTCATGAAAACGGTATACCTCTTTTAATCGATAATACCTTCGGAACACCTTACCTCATTCGTCCCATCGAATTCGGAGCGGATATTGTTATTCATTCCGCAACCAAGTTTATCGGCGGACACGGTACCTCCATCGGCGGCGTTATTGTGGATGCGGGGCGTTTTGACTGGGCAAAAAGCGGAAAGTTCCCGGGCCTTACCGAACCCGACGCAGGCTACCACGGCCTTCGCTACGCAACGGATATCGGGCCTGCAGCCTTTATAACCCGCGCAAGAGTAAAGCTTCTCAGGGATACCGGCGCGGCCATAAGCCCCTTTAACGCCTTCCTTCTTATCCAGGGCCTGGAAACCCTTTCCTTAAGAGTGGAACGCCATGTGTCCAATACGAAGAAGATTATTGAATTCCTTAAAGGGCATCCCGCCGTGTCGTGGGTTAATTACCCGTCCCTGCCCGAGAACAAGTACAATGCTCTGGCACAAAAATATTTGCCCAAGGGCTCCGGTTCCATTTTCACCTTCGGAATCAAGGGCGGCGTGGAAGCAGGCAAAAAATTCATTGACAGCCTGGAAATTTTCTCCCTTCTTGCAAATGTTGCCGATGCCAAATCCCTCGTTATTCATCCCGCAAGCACTACGCATTCACAGCTTTCAGAGGAGGAACAGAAGATTGCCGGAGTTACACCGGATCAAATTCGTCTCTCAATTGGTATTGAAGATGCGGACGATTTGATATATGATCTGAATCAGGCTTTGGAAAAGGCCACGAAGTAATTAATGTGGTGATTAGGATTGACCTGTGGCAATATTCAAAAATCTAAAGTTCTTGTCGGTATGAGTGGCGGCGTTGATTCAAGCACGGCGGCGGCACTTTTACAAAGACAGGGATATGAAGTTACCGGTGCGACCCTGAAGCTCTGGGACGCCGTCACTGACGGCGACAGTGCCCGGGGCCGCACTTGCTGTTCCCTTGAAGATGTGGAGGATGCCCGCCAATCCGCCTTTAAGCTGGGTATCCCTTTTTATGTTTTAAATATGAAGGATGTTTTTGAGGAACGGGTGGTTCAGTACTTTGTTCAATCCTACCTGGAGGGGGAAACCCCAAATCCCTGCATTGCCTGCAACCGGTATATCAAGTTTTCGGCCATGCTACAAAAGGCGAACGCACTGGAAATGGATTATATTGCTACCGGACACTATGCAAGGATCCATTTGGATGAGGCAACCGGCCGCTACCTTTTAAAAAAGGGCGTGGATGAAACAAAGGATCAAAGCTACGTGCTTCATATGCTTACTCAGAATCAGCTTTCCAGGCTGCTACTGCCTTTGGGCTCTTATCGGAAGGCACAGATCCGAGAGATTGCCGCCGAGCTGGGCTTTGTAAATTCAAATAAGCCGGACAGTCAGGACATTTGCTTTGTTCCCGACGGCTCTTATGTCCGGTTTATAGAAGAATACACGGGTAAGCCTGTGGAGGGCGGAACCTTTGTGGATACACAAGGACGTATTCTGGGTAAGAACACGGGAATGGTCCATTATACCGTGGGCCAGAGAAAAGGGCTGGGTATATCGTTTCCCGAGCCCATGTATGTTGTCGGCAAGAACAGTAAAAGCAACACGGTTACCCTGGCAAAACACTCCCAGGCCGGTACAAGGCGGGTTTATGCCGAGGCTATGAATTATATTGCCTTTGATAAGCCAAAAGGGGATATAAGGATTAAGGCAAAAACCCGGTATTCCCAAAAAGAAGCCGATGCCATGCTTTATCCCGACGCCGACGGCAAGGCTGTTATTGAATTCAATGAGCCTCAGCTTTTTTCAGCCCCAGGCCAGTCGGTGGTGCTGTATGACGGTGATGTGGTGGTAGGCGGGGGCTATATTAAGGAATCCCCGCAAAACCAAGGCTAATAAAGGAAAACGTCCATTTCAAAAGAACTTAAAGGAGATGAAGGAATGACGGAAGCTCTCAGGGAAAAGCTTGAAAAGCTCAAAGAAAATATTCGAAAACGTAAAAGCCTTGTGGTTGCTTTTTCGGGAGGAGTGGATTCCTCCTTTTTGATAAAGGTTGCCCACGATGTTTTAGGTGATAAGGTGCTGGGAATAACAGCCCGTTCCGCAACCTACCCGGAGCGGGAGTTTAAGGAAGCGGTTTCTTTTGCACAAACGTATGGCATTCCTCACCTTGTTATCGTATCGGAGGAGCTGGAGGTGGAGGGGTTTTCGAAAAATCCCACAAACCGGTGCTATCTTTGCAAGCACGAGCTCTTCACAAAAATAAATGCCCTGGCGGTTGAAAAAGGCTATGCCTTTGTTGCGGAAGGCTCAAACAAGGACGATTTGGGGGATTTCAGACCAGGCCTTCAGGCTGTGAAGGAATTAGAGGTTATAAGTCCCTTAAGAGAAGCGGATTTAACAAAGGACGATATCCGGGAGCTTTCCCGTGAAATGGGACTTAAAACCTGGAGCAAGCCCTCCTTTGCATGTCTTTCTTCCCGCTTTCCCTATGGTGAAACCATAACAAAGGAAAAGCTGGAAATGGTGGATAAGGCAGAGCAGTTTCTGCTTGATTCGGGCTTTAAGC
>JAEXPO010000621.1 GCA_023446675.1 Bacillota bacterium
GTCCCATAATGGCACAAAACTCTCCCGGGTATATCCGGACGCCCACACCCTTTAATACCTCCGTACCTGTCTCACCGTTTTCATAGCGCTTGGTAATATCCCTTGCCAGGATGGCATATTCACTCACTTCGCAGACCTCCCAACAGCGGGCTGCTCCAAATTAGGACATATCCGCCAAGGCCTGAAAGTACGCTGATGCCCGCTCCAAGAACGGCTGTGCGCAGAAGTATTTTGGGACTGAAAAACAGGGCCATGGCAATTTGCAGGGAATCAATGAGCCTGGGAAGCGCCGCAAAGCTTATGACCATGCCCAGGAGGATTCCGCCTGAAAGGCCCAGAAAGCCTGACAGCAGCATTTCAATTAGGATCATCCTTCCTGTTTCATATCTGGAAAAGCCCATGGCGCCATAGATGGATAGCTCCTTTACACGGCTTTTAAAGGAAAGCAGCATAATAAAAAACATACCCAGAATTCCTGTAATCACGGACAGGTAGGAAATAAGGCTCATGGCGGAAAGGATAAGCCGGGTTTCCTCCCTTGACCTCAACTCCGCTTCAGCCATGGTCTCAAGCTGATAATTGTCAAGCCTGTAAGCCTCGGCTAAAGCGTTAACGGTAGCCGGGGTATCCTCGGATTTTATATAGACGGAGGAGTATTGCTTTGCTTTGAAATCCTCCTTGAATTGGGAGAGGGAGATGAGGGCGTATCTTCCGATTTTTGTGTAATCGTCATCAAAAAAGCCGATTATGGTGTAAGGGATCTCCTTGTAGGTACCATTAAAATCAAAGAATTTCAGAATAAGAGTATCACCCTCCTTTACGTTGTAAATATCTCCCAGTGCCCCTGTTAGCAGGATATTCCTGCCTTCATCAAGGGCGCCCAGGGGATTGGCGAATTTACTGTCAAAGGAAAACGCCATAAAATCGGAAATACTGCCGGTATCCACACCGTGTACCCGGTAAATGGAGAGGCTCTGACCCTTCACCTGTGTGCCCGTTGAATAGTAATTGGGGCATAGACCCAGGACGCCGGGAAGCTGGCTTATGAGATTGAGACGGGAAGGAGCCAGATTGCCGGAGGTAAACTCCATTTGGTAATGAAACCTTCCGAAGTAGCGTCTGGCCCCTTCATCATTGCTGAAGGTAATGGTATTGATGATAAGGGTTGTTGCAACAATAACCGACAGAATGGTTGAGGCAATGAGAAAGCCCCGCTGGTTCTGTATGGTAAGGGAGACCATTTGAATAAAGCCGCCCTTGTTTTTAAGCATACGCTTTAAAAGGTCGCAGAAGCGCTGCTGAGCATGGGGGGCGGCGATAATGCAGGAAGCCATGATAATAAGAATTAGCACCATGTACACCGCAAGTCCGTCTACCGAGCGCCACAGGAATAAAACAGCCAGGGATGAGGAAAAAAGAAAACCTGTCAGAATGCCCCCTTTGAATCCGGCTTTCTTTCGGCTAACCGGGCTTTTACGCATAAGCTCGCTTATGGAAACCCCACGGTATTGCCTAAGTGATAATAAAGCTCCTGCGGCGCTCATCCCCGCCGTGGCCAGAAGCGTCAGGGCTATCCCTCCTGCGGAAACGGACAGGGCGACGGTTCCTGAAGACTCCTGCTGGTAAAGGTGCCTTGCAATAACGGACAGTAACGACATACCGGCCCCAATGCTTAAACCTCCCCCAAGCAGGCCATAGGCCACGCTCTCTAAAAGCACAACCGCCCATGTCTGGCCCTTGCCTGCTCCGATAGCCCGGTAGATTCCCATTTGGGGCATGCGTTCAAGGACGATGTTCTGAAAGATGACGTAGACAACGTAAACAGCCAGAAGGCAAAGAAGGACGGACATAAAAAGAAAGGGCACGGAGCTTCTGTTGGTTTGAAGGCGCACATGATCCATGGAGTAGGTTTCGCTCACCTTAAAACCGCTGTATAAGGATGAAAGCTTTAATAAAATCCGGCTTTTTTCACTCCCGTCCCTGAGGCCTATGTAAAGGGTATCGGCCTTGCCCAGCTGTCCCAGAGCCGCCTGCATTTTTTCGAAGGGGATAATGGCCCCGAAGCCGCCGTTTTCATAGGCAAAGGGGCCGTTTGCGGAGCTTATGGCGCAGATGACGAAGGAATGGCGGTTGCCGTTGATCTCGGCTGTGAGTATGTCTCCCACATCTACTCCCTTTTCTTCGGCAAATCGGGCACTGATAATCATTTTATTGCCTTCAAAGGGCTGAACATTCTGCTCACGGACAAAGGGAAGGTAAAGCATTTCCCTCAGTGTATCCAGGGTATAACCATGGAGGGTCACCCGCTCCTTGCCTAATTTTGCTCCTGCGGACATTTTTTTAACCGTATAGGTGAAGGCATTCGTCAGGCTGTCCGCTTTGTAAGGATTAAAATAACGGCTTTTTGAAGAGATGTCGGAGGTAATGAAAATATCTGAAAACCCGTATTCAAAGCGCCAGGTGTTTTCTGTTGTCTTAATCATGGTATCCGACAGGGAAAGGGAAGCCAGGATGGAAGCTCCGGACAGGCAAAGGGTCATAAGTATGAGAAGAAGCCGGAAGGGCTTTTGCAGAATGGATGAGAACAGGTAGCGGGCGATAATTTTCAATGGCTTCCTCCGTAATCAGTCCTGTTTTTCAAGGTATGCCTCATAGGTGGCAACTGTTTGATCCAAATCTGTCAAAAGAAGTAAAATTCTGTTGCTTCCGTCCTTTGTGGACACCATGATGCGAAAATCGGTTTCGTCGTATGTCCCAAGGGGAATGTCCGGCAAAAGGGTTTTTTGCTTTCTGCTTACCTTAAGCCCGTAGGACGTCCCCAGCTCTGAGCCCAGGTATTTGTAGTTTTTAAAGGTATCCACCTTACTGTCGATGGAAAAGCTTTCGATTTGTATGATTTGAGCTACCAGCTCACGCCACTTTATAAAGGTTTCCCTGGTGATATTGCCCTTGTCAAAGTCGGACAGAAGCTCATAGGCCATATCGTATTCCCAGTCCCTTATATGATTCAGATAGGTCTCCAGTGTGGCGGAGGCCTCCGCCTTTTCATTACCGCAGCCGGTAAAAACACCGGCAATGAGGCATAAAATAATAAGAATCCCCAAAAATTTTTTGACATTCAGCAAAAATAACATAGTTAACCCCTTTCGTTTTCTTTTTTATATCAACCTTATAGCACACTGTTTTAATTTGATTAGAATTAGAAGCTGTTTGGAAAAGGTACCGTATTTAAAGCATAAAAAAAACACTACCCTCGGGGTAGTGTCCGGTGTCATGAGCTTTATCATGCTTTTTATGACAGGGCTGTCATAGTCCCTTTTCTTTCAGCAGAACAACCGCTCCAACCCTGTCCGTTGTCCCCAGCTTCTCATAAAGGCCGCTGACATAATTTCTCACGGTGCCTTCCGACAGATAAAGGGCTGTGGCTATTTGTGAATTGTTAAAGCCGTCGGCAAGCAATTGGGCGATTTCAATTTCCCGGGGGGTAAAATTTCCGGCCTTTAAGCCCTCCTGAGCCTGCTTGCGCCCCTTTATCCGCATAAGCCCCTTTTTAAGGTTATCCGCCACCGCGCAGGGCATGACAATCTGCCCCTTGAGTGTCTGGTACACGGCCTGGATGAGCTCTCCGGCCTCCATATCCTTAAGGAGGTAGCCGTCGGCTCCGTTTGACATGGCGTCCATGATGTAATCTTCGTCGTTAAAGGTGGTAAGCATAACTGTCTTTAAATCCGGACAATCCTTTTTCAGCCGGAGGACGGTCTGGACACCATCCATCTGGGGCATGCGGATATCCAGCAGAACCAGATCCGGCTTAAGCTCCTGCGCCAGAGCAAGCGCTTCAGATCCGTTGCCTGCGGTTCCAACAACGGAAAAATCGGACTGCAGCTCCAGCATGGACTTAAGACCGTCACACATCAGGCGCTGGTCATCCGCAATAAGTATTTTAATCATGATACCTCCTCCATTAAGGGAATTTGGAGCTTAAGGACAAAGCCGGCCTCCTTCATGGTGTAAGCCTCCAGCGTCCCTCCGCATTCCTCCGCCTGCTTTTCCATGAAGGTCAGGCCATAACCCCTTGTTATTTTTTCACTTCCGGTGCCGTTATCCTCCAGATAGAAATGAATTCGGCCCTCCGAGCATAAAAGGCGGAAAACAAAGGCCGACGCACCGCCATGGCGCACTCCGTTGGTAATGCCTTCCTTCAGAGCGGACAGAATAAGTGTCTGCACCTTTAGGGACAGCTTGCCCCTGGCTTCAATTTGTGGCAAAATTCTAAGTCCCATAGTGGCTTGGGCCTTTTTAACAATAGCCATCAAACCGTCTTCAAACTGCAAAAGCTCCCCATCCATAAGGGAGAGGGTGTGGCGGACATTGTCCAGACCCTCACGGGCCAACCCTCTGGCATTGGTTATTTTGGCAAGGGCTTCCTGGGGGGAGTGTTCCACAAGCATCCCTGCGGCGCCAAGCTGAACGGAAAGGGCTGTAAGGGTATGCCCAAGCGTATCATGAATTTCCTTGGACATCCGGCTGCGTTCCCTGAGTATGGTCAGCTTCTCCTGATCCCGGCTCCACTGCTCCATTTGGAGGTTCAAATCTCTTAGATTTTTCTTGTGCATTTCAAGATCGGTAATTCTTCTTAAGCTTTCCCGGTGTATTTTCTCTCCCTCTTCCGAGGAAAGGAGCATAAAATGGAAAACAATCAGGGACATGGGCAGAAGGAGGAGATAAGGCGCTTGGAGCCGTGGGGTGGGAGACAGAAGCAGAATGGGCACACTCAAAAGATACAATACGAAAACGGATAACAAAGCGCTGTTTTTGCCATAGCGGCGAAAGTAGGCGGCCTGGAGGATGTAAAGAAGCAGCAGGCTACCATAACCCTCCGATAGCCAGGCCAGGAAAAGCACATCGGCGCACTGCAGCAGTGAAACTGAAATGGCGGCCCAATGCCTTTGGGGAAGTACAAACTCATCAATAAGGATTAATAAGGCAAAGCCTGCAAGCAAGAAGAGCCAAAGCCAGGCATGGGCATAATTATCATGCAGAAGCAAAGCAAAGCTTGTTATTAACAGCGTTATACAAGCACCATGAACAGACCTTCTGATTTTATCCATCACAGGTTCACCTTTGCCGCCAAAGGCTACGGCACGTTTTCCACAGTCTTCACCGGGCTTACAGGAGTAAGGTTCCCGGGCTTTCCTGATTTTTATTATAGCACCTCTTTTCGGCAAAGCCTAATAATCCTTGAAAAAAGGCGCCCCGGTATTCCGGAGCGCCTGAAAATAAAGGAGTTTAAGCTTATATTATCTATTAGGGAAGAGCCTTTAAAAGCCTCGTAAGGATGGAGGCTGCTTCCCCCCGGGTAGCGTTGTCTAAGGGTGCGTAATTGTTTTTATCGTTGCCGCTTAAAATGCCTGCCGACTGAACCGAGTAGACGGCATCCCTTGCGTAAGCTGAAATCTGAGCGTCATCCCCAAAGACAGAGGAGGCCTGCTCTGTGCTGAGGGTGAGTCCTGCCGCTTTTGCAAAACGCTGGATTAAAACAGCCATATCCTGCCGGGTAATGGGAGCATTGGGGTTAAAGCTGCCGCTGTTGCCCGACACAATACCCTTTTCGTAAGCCCAGGCTACGGAGGAGGCATACCAGCTATTAGCGGATACATCCTTAAAGGGCGTGGCTGTACCGGCTGTGTTCTGACCGGAAAGCCTGTGAAGTATAGCGGTGAATTCGGCGCGCGTAATGGTGGCGTTGGGCTTATAGAGACCCTTGCCTGTGCCGGAAATCAAGCCGTTGTC
>JAEXPO010000047.1 GCA_023446675.1 Bacillota bacterium
TTTATAGCCAGAAAAGAGACGGGGAAACCCAGGAGCTTCATAAGCATATTGAGCTTTTATACGACATTTCAGACTGTTGGGGAGGAAAGAGGAATGAATCAGGATTTTGAAATAAGGGTGGATGAAACGACGGGGGCAATCGCTTCCGTCCTTTTATACGGCAATGAGCTTATTAATACCGAAAAGCCCGCTCCTTCGGAGTTTTACGTTAACGGCCACCCCTTGAGCCTTCGGAAAACCGGCGCTTTTCCGGAAGCGGAAACCCAATGGGGCACGCTTTACCGCTACAGCATGAAGGGGGAGCGCTTTGTCAACCATTTTTGCGGCTGGGGGCTTGTCCTGGCCCGTTCCATGGGTTCCCGGGAGGATTTAAAGTATAATTGCTATGGAATTAATTACCATGTCCGCAGGGATTATGCCGAGCCTACCTGTCCCATTCCGGGGCCGGGAGGCCCGGTGGTGGAGGCACCTCTATGGGTGGATTCCTTTTCGCTTTTAAATTTGAACTGGAAATTTTGGGGAGAGGATACCCGAATGCTATTTCCCTCCGCCCATTCCAACGGCCCGGTGGGTGAGGACGGACATGCGGGCTACGAGCATGATACGCCGGAGAACTGCAAGAGGTATCTTGTTAATGACTGGAGACGTATTTATCCCGGTGTGCTTGTCATTCACGGAGGGCTGTTTTACAATGCGCGAACCGAAGAATGGATAGCCGTAACCTGCCGCCGTTCTCATGTGGGCTATATCCTCAATACGGAAAACGCGGGCAGGGGTGTGAGCTATGATTTTACCCTTCACGCCCCCTTTAATCCCGGGGATGCGCTGCGGCTGCCCGAGATAAAGCTTTATTACGGCAAAAGCCGGGAAGAAATGATGGCCTGGCTGGGCGACTATGTTACCTTTTACTACGAGGAGCCGCCGGAATGGGTACATAAAACCCTATGGAGCGACGGCCTTTGCTGGAACAACAAGCCCACCTGGACCCAGCAGGCGGATTTTTGGGAATCGGAAATTGAAAAGGGGCTGTACAGCGGTATTAAATACAGCCTTGTTACCAACCGTCCCATCCGAAGCGGAACCTCGCCCTTTGGCTATGAACCGGATCCCAATCATGGCTCTATCCATGAGTTTAAGGCCATGTGCCGCCGCTTGGCGGACAAAGGGGTTCCCATGCTTATATGGATGTCCCACACCGGCCTTATGCCCGGTGCCCAGGAGGTTGACGACGACTGGTTTATACGGGGCATGGACGGGCGCATTACCGCTTCCTGGGGCAATGAGGACGGAGGGATGATGGCAATTAATCCCGGTCATCCCGGTTATATTGAGTATACCAAAAAATGGATACGCTTTTATATGAAGGAATGCGGTGCAAAGGGCATCTTTATGGACTGCCTGGGCTGGGCTTTTCCGCCGGATTTTAAGCCGAGAGCCTTTATGCGTTATCCCGGAGATACCAATCTTATGACACTGAGGTTTATAGAGGAGATTTACGCTTGTATAAAGGAATGCGATCCGGAAGGCATTCTCCTTGGCGAAGGAGCCCCTCTTGATGCGCCGGTCAATGTTATTACCATTCATACCAATCCGGTTCGGGCCATTGACGGCATGGGTCCCAGGGATTTCTTCCTCCAGCTTAACCGCTATTCCAAAAAGCGCATGGTCATCGATCAGGGGCCCCAGCTATTCGCGGCATCAGGTATCTGCTGCAAAGACGATGGGGCGGGGTGGGAGGAGAAGAATCGCTATCTTAACCGTCTGCTCCGGGAAAATGGGGGGAGAAGCGCCTTTACCCATCTTCCCGGAGATCTTTCCATTCTTGAGGATTTACTGGTGGTGCCGGCTGTGGAGGGCCACCTCTACAGTGAGCTTCGGCTTCCCCAGGAATGGGCGGGTATTCGTTTTCTGACGGAGGAAACGGATGGGACACAGATTGCGGCTTCGGAACCCGGTGTGTTTCGACATGTGCCCACAGGCATTTACAGAATGAGAAAATAAATTTGGTCTGCTGGAAAGATCCGTATTGGGAAGGCCGTAGTGTAAAAAGGACTATTAACGACAGGGGGAACAGGGAATGGACATAAAACCGCAAACAGGAGCCATTAAGCTGGATTTGGAGGAGGGGGGCCGAATAAAGGCCCTTCGTGTAGGAAGCGGTACTTTTTCCTGGCTGGATCCGGAGCTTTCTTCCCCTGTTTTTGCGCTGGGCTATGACAGTGAGGTGCACTGGGGAAACGAGGAGCGCTTTCAATACCGTGGTTTGAAGCAGTACGAGGAGGAAGACGGTTCTCTTATTCTTAAGCTGCTGTTCCACGATAAAGTAAAAAACCTTTGTATTGAATGCTTTTTCAGAACCTTTCCGGAGTACGGTGTTTTAGAGCAATGGGCAGAGGTCACCAATACCGGCTCCGAAGCCATGCGGCTTGAAAGGCTGGATAGCTTTTCCTGGTACCTGAATGCTTCCCTTACCCGGCTCTCCTATTTCACCGGCCTTTGGGGCCATGAATTCACTCCTGCCGACGAGGTGCTGGACGGAAGAAGCGTCCTTCTTCAAAGCACTATGGGGCGATCGGCGGGAAACGGCCTTCCGCTTTTTCATCTGGGAGACGGTCAGGGCTGCCATATGATTGGCGCCCTGGCTTGGTCCGGCAATTGGGCCATACGCTTTAATCCCCTGAACCGGGTGAGCTATGGCAGCTATGTGTACCAGGCGGACGGAGGCATTCATGACACCCTGTTTTACACGGATCTCATGCCTGGCGGCTGTTTTAAAGGTGTTCACATGGTTATGGCCTTTGCTTCGGAGGGCGGCGCAGACAGGGCTGCAGGAGAATTGATCCGCTGGGGGCGGCAATACTGGTATGTGAAGAGCCCATCCCGGGCAGAGGGGCTGCCGGTGGCGTGGAACCACTGGTGGCCCTATGAAGACAGTGACATTGATGAAGACGTCTTTCTGGCCAATGTCCGCCAGGCAGAGCAAATGGGAGTGGAGCTTTGTACTCTGGATTCAGGCTGGTTCGGACCTTCCGGGCGGCATACTGCCTGGGGGGATTACCGGGGTGACTGGCACATGGTTAATCGTGAAAGGTTTCCCGGGGGCATTGAAACCCTTTCACGGGAGGTCAGGGAAAGGGGAATGGGCTTTGGGCTATGGTGCGAAATTGAGTCCGTAGGCTCCAAATCGGAGCTGCATACACACCATCCGGAGTTTCTGGCCCGCAGGGACGGAAAGAATTTGGGCTATTTATGCTTCGGCAGCCCTTCGGTTCAGGAGTGGGCGATAAATACTCTGGATCGCCTTATTCGTGACTATTCCTGCAGCTGGATTAAAATCGATTTTAACGTGGATGCGGGTTATGGCTGCAATGAAACCGGCCATGGCCACGGAAGGGGAGATGGCCTTTACGCCCACTATCAGGGATTATATATCGTTTTGGACAGGATTAGAGCCATACACCCGGAGGTGATTCTGGAAAACTGCTCCTCCGGCGGGCTTCGAACAGATCTTGAGATGATGCGCCATTTTCATATTCACTTTTTAAGCGATCCGGATTTGCCTGATCATAACCTCCAGCTGATTTGGGGGTTTACCTCTGCCTTTGCTCCGGAGCGGGCTCTGCATTTTCCCTGGTCCGACGCAAAAATAGGGCTTTGGGATGGGTTTAAGCCAACGGATAATACGCTTTCAGTGCATCAAACGGATTTTTATATCCGAACCGCCCTGCTAAACGGCTTTGGCCTTTCCCACAAGCTTCCCCTGCTTCCGGAGAAGGTACGGGAGCGCTTTGTCTGCCATATCCGGCTGTACAAGGATAAAATACGAGGAATTCTTAAAGGCTCCCTTGTTTATCGCTTAACGGAGCAGTCCCTGCGTACCGGCAAAGGGCAAAGATGGGCGGTGTTCCAGTACCAGGTGCCTGAAAGCGGAAGCGGCATTGTTTTTGTTTTCCGGCTCAAAGGAGGAGAAGCAAGAAGAACCATCAGCTTTAAAGGCTTGGAGGAGGACAGGCTGTACACCCTAAAGGACGAGGATGAACGTGTTTTTATGGATAGGCTGTCAGGCCGAAGCCTAATGGAGGAGGGACTTACATTCACTCATTTACTGGAAGAGGATTCCCTTATTCTGTTCTACGATTAATTGGCCTGAAGGCAGTAAGTTCAGCAAAATAGCAATAGACAGAAATGATGTAGGGGTGTATAATCAAAAAAAATTGAATAAAAAACAGAGCAGGTATTGTGCGTCAAGTGCCGGGGAATGGGAGTAGAGTCTCCGGACGAAAAGCTGAAAGGGCTTGCGGTACAATGTTACATCCGCTGTTTGAAATAATTGGAAGTTATCCTTCTCTTTATTGAGGCAGTATATTAACGTCTTTAGCGTAAATCATCACGGCACCTGCCAATTTAGAAGAGAGGGGTTTTTTATGTCTGAAAATAACGTGTCCGTCAAACTGAAGAGAATCATTCAAACAGGCCTTCTTCTGGCCTTGGCTGTAGTTGTCAGAAATATTAGCTACATGGTGTATTTTATGGGTGCACCGGGGATGCGCATCTCTCTGGCCGGTATTTTTTCCGATCTGCCTGCCATATTATTTGGCCCGCTTTATGGAGGCATCGCCGGAGGCCTTCTGGATATTTTGGGTTTTCTGCTAAAGCCGGAGGGAGGGTTTTTGCCCCTTCTTACCTTAACGGCTATTTTGGATGGCGTCCTCATCGGGTTTATGTGGCGGGGCCTTGAAAAAGCGGATAATAAATATATTCTTAAAGGTTTTTGGGTATTTTTCATACTTGTGGGAGCTTTAGGCCTTTTCAATCAAATCAGCTCCATCTATTTTCCCAACCTGGCCACCACAAAAGCCCTTAACGGCATTGGTGAAAACAAGGGATACCTTGCGCTGGGGCTTGTTGTTATATCGGTATTAGGTATTCTGCTGCTTCTTTTAAACAGAGTCATTCGCACGAAGATGCCTGATGCCGGAATACATCGCTATTACTTAAAACTCCTTTTATCCGTGGGACTGCCCGGAATACTCGTCACAACACTGAATACCTTCATTCTACAGCTTTTCATACCCGGATTGGGTGAAATGGGCTTTGTAGTGTTCTGGATACCCAGAATGGTTAAAGAGCTGTTTATGATTGTACTTCAGGCGTATGTGATGAGTATTCTGCTCACGGTGTATGACCGTTATCAATTCAGCAGAAGCAATCGGAAGAAGGTAAAGTCAGGGACACAGGAGAAGGCAGAAGGCGCGACACCGGAAGCTGTTCCTGAAAAGGATTCTGAAAAGGATTCTGAATTAAATTTAGTTAAGGATCCGCAAAAGGAGCCCGTAAAGAACCCGGAATAGGATCCCAAAATTCCTAAGCAACAGAATGCGTTTTGATTGATAAATAAAAAAGCCTGGATAATATTAAGGGGTTTTAAGGTTTGATTTTAGTCAAGCCGGGCCAGAGGCCGCTTTCCTGGAATTAAACAGCCATTTGATGGCATAGACTATGGCAGTTAAAACTGAAAACATGTTTTGCACCTCCTTATAGAATATGTTTTTTTAAAAAAGGCGCTGTCTTTCCAATGATGAAGGGCAGCGCCCGATCAGTACCTAAAGGACTTCCTCAGTCGTTGTTTTCCGGTTCGTTGGGGTCTTTGGAAGAGGGGGGCGTTCTCCTGTCATCGTGGTGTCCCTTAAAATGAGGATGGCCGAAGCGCCTGTCGGGGCCGAATCCGGCAAACCCGTCCTCAAAGGGTCTTCCGCCAAACACGCCTCTCATGCCGTGCATACCCCTGTACATGGATAGCAATTTATTAAAGTGAACATCACCCATACGCTCTCTTGCGGCTTCCATCCAATCAAACATCTCGCCCTTCTCGTCGTCTGTTCCAAGCTCTGCTTCCAAAGCGGCAATGATCCGATCCAGATAGTCGCCGAAGTTTTTTTGCTCCTCATCGGAAAGGCAGGCTAAAAAACCTGGAATCTCTTTCTCAGGCTCCTCCTCATCCCGGCCCTTTTGTGTAAGCTTAATGAGAATGATGCGTTTATCGGTTTCCGAGGGCTCGCGAAGGATATAGCCATTTTTTTCTAGCTTGCCCAGCAGCTCGTTAAGTGAGGAAATCCGGATGCCCAGCAGGTAAGACAGGTCCTTGGTGCTGATCCCGTCCTTCATTCGAAGTACAGCCAAAATCCTGCCCTGACCCCGGGTTGTGTCGGCCATGGGGCCTACCGAGGCATGACTTTTAAGGTGCTGTTTCTGTAAAAGCCACTGGAGCTTTGTGAGTTTTTCGTATAATTCTGCATTTTGATTCATTGGGAATACCTCCTTGTAATTTTAACAGGCATTTATTGTGCAGGTACCTGTTGATATCATTGTACCGGTACCTGTTGAAAATGTCAACCGTTTTTATACAGGTACCGTAAGAAAATTTCTCAAAGGCAATTAATCATTGACAGAGAGATTTTTCAGGTGTATAGTATGTAAAAATGAATAGGAAGGCTATGAGAAGGATTAGTAAG
>JAEXPO010000088.1 GCA_023446675.1 Bacillota bacterium
GGAAAGCCTTCTTACGGCATGTCAGTCCAATTTGGAGGGATTTGTGGGAAAAAACGCGGACTCCGTCTACAGCGGAACACGAAATGAGGATTGGATTAAGCTTAAATGCGATACCCGACAGGAGTTCGTCATTGGAGGCTATACCCTCACGGACAAAAAAACATGGGGGTTAAGCTCGCTTCTACTTGGCGTCTACGAGGGAGGCGGGCTTATTTATGCCGGACGGGCCGGAACGGGCTTTACCGAAGGAAGCATGGCGGAGCTTGTTAATAAATTTGAAAGCCTGATAACAAAAAACCCTCCCTTCAAGCTGGCCCCAAAGCCAAGGAGTAATGAAAAAATCACCTGGCTCAGGCCAGAGCTTGTAGCAGAAATAAAGTTTGCTCAATGGACCGACGACAATCAGCTAAGACAGGCCAGCTTCAAGGGGCTCCGAACGGATAAGGAGCCCAGGGATGTAAAAAGGGAGGCGCCCAGGGAAGATCAGCCTGCCGACGATAAAGCGGGTGATTCCTCCTCCCCCTCCGTTCCTCAGGAGCAGGCTTCAAAGGCAACCGGCGGTAAGCTCATCCTTCACGGTATAAAAATTTCCAACCCCGATAAGGTAATATATGATGAACCTCCGGTCACAAAGCTGGAAATTATCCATTATTATGCACGAGTGTGGGAACGGATGATGCCCTATGCGGCAAACAGGGTACTTACCCTGGTGCGCTGCCCCAAGGGCGTAAACCAGCCCAGCTTCTATAAAAAGCATCCGGGCCGTGAAAAAAGCCCGGGGCTTGTCACGCTGCCCATTACAACAGGAAGCGGGAAAACAGAGGAATACTGCTACCTCGAAAGCCTTTCCGGCCTTATTTATGAGGTGCAGATGGGCACCCTGGAATTTCACCTTTGGGGAAG
Source organism: Bacillota bacterium (assembly GCA_023446675.1). Classification (GTDB taxonomy): domain Bacteria; phylum Bacillota; class Clostridia; order DSM-8532; family DSM-8532; genus DTU059. The sequence continues at coordinate 904 of JAEXPO010000088.1, forward strand.
CCGGGCCGACAATCTGGAAAGGCCCGATATGATGGTCTTCGACCTGGATCCCGACGAGGGCATGGACCTTCAAACCGTTCGCCGGGGGGTAAAGGATGTAAAGGATATCCTTGAACAGCTTTCACTGAAATCCTTTCTTAAAACCAGCGGAGGCAAGGGCTACCATGTGGTCGTCCCCTTGAAGCCCTCTGTGGACTGGGATACTTTTCACGACTTTGCCAGACGTGTGGCAGAAGTGATGGAACAAAAATGGCCTAACCGCTACACAAGCAATGTGAGAAAGGCCAACCGAAAAAACAAAATCTTCATTGACTGGATTCGAAACGGCAGAGGCGCCACAAGCGTTGCGCCCTACTCCCTGAGAGCGAGAAAGGGGGCCCGGGTATCCATGCCCATTCATTGGAGTGAGCTTGATTCGGTTGCCCCCGACGCCATTAGTATGAAGGAAGCCCTTTTAAGGCTTGACGGACCGGATCCCTGGAAGGATTTTCACCTTAACAATCAGCGGCTTAAATAAAGCCTGTATTGAAGCCTGCAATAAAATCTCATTGACTGTCCATTGATTATTAATATGAAAGGTGTGAATGCCGGCTGTCCCTGTCAAGCACGTGAACCGCCAGCCCAAAGCTGGCTGCTGCCAGCACCAATACCACCGTACCGGCAGCCAGGAGCTCCGGCCAATTTATTCCCTCCTCAAGAATGAGCGTTCGAAGGCTTTGAATAACAGGGGTAAACGGGTTTAGCCCTGCGGCCACACGAAATCCGCCCTGTAGCTGCTCATAGGGGATGAGCGCGGAGCTTACGAAGAAAAGAGGCAGCGTCAGCGTATTAACCAGGGCAATAAAGGCATTTTCATCCGGAATGAGAAGGCTTAAGGCATAGGATAAAGCCGATACAAACGCCGAAGTAAAAAGCAGGATCAGAAGCATTAGCAGAAAGCCACCCGTTCCCGAGGCGACTCTCACCGACATCAAAAATCCCAGCCCTAAAAGCACTGCTGTCTGAATAAACGCAACTGCCGCCGCATCCAGAATATGTGCTGCCACAATGGCACTTCTTTTTACCGGCGAAATGAAAATGCGATAATAGCTTCCCCCTTGTTTCAGAGAATAATTGGCAATACCGCTTATGCCGCTGCCGGACATCACACCCATAATTAGAATACCCGGCAGGATAAAGGCCGTATAATTCCCCCCGGTGCTTTCACCGCTAAATAACGTACTAAACAGCAAAAGCCAGATAAGGGGCTGGATTAAGGTCATAATAATAGTCACGGGATTTTGAAAGCGCCATTTCACGCTTCTGTAAAAAAGACTCATCGTCTGCACTTCACTATCACTCCTTTTTCCCGGTTTGGATAAGGGACAGAAAGACATCATCCAGGCTGGGTGTCACAACGCCGATGGAACTATAGCGTATTTGCCTGTCGCGCATAAGCTGGTTTAGGGTATAAAAATCCCGGAAGGGATCTTGTGTAGCAGCATAAAGCGTATTTTGCTCCCATCGCAAGCCCTCCACAAAGGGCTGCTGTAAAAGCCACTGCCCAAACCCAGGGAGATTTTCCGTGCTGTCAAGCTCTATGCGGAGTGCAGCCTTTAAGGTATGCCGCCGCAAATACTCCGGTGTAGCCTGCACCAGCTCACGCCCGCTGTCCATAATAAGCACCGTATCGCTTAAAGCGTCAGCCTCCTCCAGGTAATGTGTGGTTAGAAAAAGCGTTGTACCGTAGAATCCCTTTATTTTCCTGACAAGCTCCCACAGAGCTTTACGGGATTCAATATCCATCCCCACCGTGGGTTCGTCCAAAAACAGAATTTCAGGACGAGACATCATGCTCATGGCAATATCCAGGCGTCGTTTGATACCTCCGGAAAAAGCTCCTGCACGCTGCTGTTCACTGTCCTTTAATTCAAACAGGGCAATAAGCTCCGCCATTCGTTTTCGGGCGGTTTGGCTGTCCATGCCGTATAACCGGCTTTGAAACATCATGTTTTCCTTAAGGGACAGATGATCGTCAATGGACACTTTTTGAGCCACACTGGCAATCAGGCCGCGAATGGCCTGGGGCTGAGCGCCCACATCCTTGCCCATCAGAAGCGCCCTTCCGGAAGTGGGCTTAAGAAACGTGGTAAGAATATGGATTAAGGTTGATTTACCCGCACCGTTAGGTCCTAAAAGTGAGAAGATTTCTCCCCTTTTTACCGTAAAGGAAATTCCGTCCAAAGCCTTTTTCCCGTCTCCATAGACCTTGGACAAATGATCGACTGAAATGGCATCCAATGTCCATACCTCCTTTTCATCTGATTCAAAGGTACAGTATGGCATTATGCTAGAGTCAACAAGCAAGATGAAAAAACCTTTGAGAAGGCTCAGAAATTTGTCCTGTCCGGATCGTTAACGGGCTGGGGAGATATTTTTATTCCCAGGTTTGATTTGGTTGTCTATGTGAAAACCCCCACGGAAGAGCGGATAAAACGATTGAAGGAACGGGAATATCACCGCTTTGGAGACCGGATTCTGCCAAACGGCGACATGTATGAGGATCATCAGAAATTTCTAAAGTGGGCGGCAGGCTACGATGACGGCGGCCTTGAAACGCGAAGTGCACTTCACCATAAACAATGGCTCCGGCTCATAACCTGTCCTGTCATCACAGTGGACGGCACAAGAACGACGAATGAGAATTTAAAGCTGCTCGGCGTGTAACTCAGTGGCTGCCGGAAAAAGCTGCCGAAAACCGGCAGCAGCTAAAGATGATGGGTTTTACTTAATTTTTAGGGGAAAACACACTTCCGTAATAAGGTTCTCCGGATCAGGCTCGGTTTCAGGTGAAATATGGTAGATATTAAAG
>JAEXPO010000089.1 GCA_023446675.1 Bacillota bacterium
GTCCTTCGCTGAGAGCAGCGGCAGTGGATGCGCTGTGAAGCCTTCCTGCAAGAATACCGTCTTTTATCAGATAATTCTCACGGCAGCGGGTTCCCTCGTCGTCAAAGGGAACAAAGCCGGAACCGGGTATGGAGCCCTTATCCACGATGGACAGGATATCGGAACCAACCTTTTTACCAAGTGCCCATTCTCTGAGCATGGTTTCGTCGCCTACCATGAAATCGGATTCACTTTTATGACCAAAGCTTTCATGAGCAAATATACCGGCAGCAAGAGGGGAGAGTATAACCGTGTGCTTGCCGGGCTCGACAGGCACTGAACGAGCAAGAAAATCCTCACACCTTTCAATATAGGCCGGCAGCTTTTCAGCCATACCGCTTAAATGCTCAAAATGAGTGGAAGCCTTCTGGAAGCTTTCCTGAAGCTTCTTTTCCCCTTCGGAAAAGGCCATGCGGACTGATATGCCCGCTCTTTGCACATCGTAAGCAAGATCCGCGCCCTTGCTTGAATAGAAGTTGTATACTTTCCGGGTATCTATGTAGACTATTTTCCACATTTTGATTAATGGCCGGTTGTCAAAATGCGGAAAGAACTTATGAATAAAGGCATCCTTCTCTTCCTTGGAGATGTTGGATACGCTGCCGTCTGCATACGCAAGGGCAGTCTCCTTATTAACCTCAAAGGCTTTAACGATGGGGTGGTCATTGATGCCTGGATTAGCCGTGCCGATTTTAGATAGCTTGTCTATCTCCTCCTGAATTGAATTGGCATCGGAGGTAGCTGAATAGTACCAGCGATTTCCGTCGAACAAACGGATAAAAGCTGCCTTATAACGCCTTATTTTGGAGTCGTCCAGTTTTCCCAGCGTATAAGTGATGGCGGTTTCAAAGATTTCTTCGATTCTTACATCGGTGTAAAAGCCTTCATGATATTGAAACATTAATTTACCATTCCTTTCCGGGGATTATCCTTTAAGGTCCGGCCGCATGGGCAGCGAGTTCGGTATATCCCCTGTGTTTTGTGGAAGCCGTCTCTTTTAAAAGTAGTCTAAAGACGGTAAAATAAAGGACTTAAGATGATGATATAAGTGCTAGTTTTATATCTATCATAAAAGAAAGGAATGGTTTTGTAAAGCTTTACCTGGCGGAGGGATTGGACGAATCAAGTATTTTCATAACCCCCAGAGGTTCGAAATAAATGATGTAGTTTCCCCAGTGGGCCATAAGCCCATATTTTTCCTTATACTGCTCTATTGCCTCAAGCAGAAATTCCTCCGTTACCTCCAGATAGTCGGCCAGCTCATGACGTCCGGAGGCTCCTGAAAGATAAGCCAAAACAAAGCTTTCCAAAGGAAGGAGCTTTTCATGAGCCCAACGGCGTGCCCTTTTTTCCTGCTTTCGATTGTTTACCTTGCTTTGATCCAGTATATTACCCGCGGTGGTGTGGTAATGTCCTATTTCCTCCGCTAAAATACATGTTTTCTCAGTCGTGGTTTCAACTTCACGATTAATGCCTATGACATTATTTACGCATAACCCCTTGGCGCTGGATTTAAACTGCTTTTCAACAATAAGGAGGTTATTTTTCTCAGCTTCCGTCAGAAGCTTATCGTAACCCCTCATTCACTCACCTCGGTTAACTTTGTGAGGGCCGTTCCTGTTCGCTTCGCTGGTATCGTTTTTTTCAGATAAAAGCCGGAGGCTGTTTACATCCTCCTCTAAAAGCATAAGCTCTTCTTCCGAGTGATTATCGGTGTGAGCGGCCACAGGCTGAAGGTACTCATTGGCCCTGTCCTTTGAAGCTTCCTGTAATAAAGACCGGCAATAACTGTTTTCAGCGTCTATAAGCGCATGAACGGCAACCTTTCCTCTTTCATCAAGGAAACTAAATTTCATTAAAAGGCTTCGTTCCTCACGGCTTAAAACAGGCCGGCTTTTTCGTCCTGTAAAATAATCCAGAGAAGCATCCAGCTCGTCTGCAATACTCTGGAGCAGATCCAAATCAACCTTGGCATTATTCCTTTTAATAATACTGTAAATGGTTTGAGGACTTACCTGAATGGAATTGGCAAGGTCGTTGACATTTCTGTCCCGGCTTGAAAGAAGCTCCTCCAGCTTTTTCCCTATGTCCACATCTAACACCTCCTGGACCTCTATTATACCAATATTTGCAGAGGGTTGTCAATTTTAATTTATGCAAACGAATAAATAACGACTTGACATATTATGCATATGAGTGTATTATAATAGTGCAAAGTATGCAATTGCATATAAGCTTGAGTTGTTTGCTCTATAAGTAAAAAGCAAAGCTGAGCGCTTATATCCTTTTAAGGTTTAGCAACCCTTTGGTTTCTTTAGTAAAAAGGCAGGGAAAGCTAAGTGTCTTATAGGATCAACCAAAGTACAAAGGAGGGATTAGATGACAAAAAAAGAACTTCAGGAGTATTACTGGGTAAACCGGGACATTCAAAACCTCAATGAAAAGCTGTGGGAGCTGGATGCCATGGCTTCGGGCAGAACCTCACGGCTTACGGGTACCTCACGCTCTACAAACGGGCCTCAGGATAAAATGGCAGAGCTTACCGTGAACATGGTTATGATGAAGGAAGAGCTGAGTAAGCGCATCCGGGTGAAGCATGCCCTCTTAACCGAGGTGGAAAAGGCAGTGGAGCTCCTTCCTCCCAGGGAGAAATACCTCATTCGCGCCCGTTACATTGAAATGAAAAAATGGGAGGATATAAGTGAGGACATGCACTACAGCTACAAGCATGTCCACCGGATCCACAACGAGGCATTAAGGCTTTTGGAGACAGCCTGAACCTTGAGGTGAACTGGACACACATTGACACAAACAGATGTGCTATGATGATAGTGGGCAAAAACCCCACAACCCGGCCGGTTAAGAAAGGGAAATCTTTCTTAATTGGGCCGGGTTTTATGATCCCGGGAAAGGGGGTGGTAAGGATGTCTAATGGCATTCAACAGGCCATAATCGATACGCTGGAGGATAAGTTTCCGGATATTTCCATATATGAGGAAGAATTGACGGATGAGCTCCAGGAGCCGGCCTTTCATGTGAAATTTCTTCAGTCGGAGCATAACCGTGAGCTGGGAAAT
>JAEXPO010000128.1 GCA_023446675.1 Bacillota bacterium
ATATCCTTGGGTCCCGAAAGGTAATTATGGCCTCTCAAAAAGCCGTATCCGTCGGGCAGTACCTCCAGGATACCGTTGACGGGATTATCGCTTTCAAGCTTGTAAAGCTCCTTGTTTTTCTGATAGCGGTTTGCAAAGCGGCTGTCACCGGTCCCGTTTTCGGAGGAACCATTTTCATCCCGGTCTCTCTCGGGTTCCGAAACAGCTTCACTTTCAATTGTCTCAACAGGTTCAGACGGATAGCCCATATTGCCGGCTTCCTGAACGGATCCGACTTTTTCAACGGCTTTCTCTCCGACCTCTGAGGTATCGGCCTGAGAAGCTGTACTTCTTTGAGTGATATCCTGCCTGTGGGTCTCCGTTCTTTCACGCAGATGGAAGCTCCGGGGTTTTGTCTCTTCCGGCCTTTGAGCCTGGACCTGAGGCTTTTCTTCCGGGACGCGGGTTTCAAAAACACGGGTTTCCGGAATACGGGTGTCAGGAATGCGGGCTTCGGGCTTAACGGCCTGACTTCGAACCTCGGCGGCCTTAGTGTCCTGTACAGACATCTGAGGCGCCTTTTGAACCTCGGTCGCCAGTTCGCCGGCAAGAGGCTGTGGATTGACGGCCCCCTCCTCTTCCTTCTGAGGCTTGCGGCGAGGACGAACACGGATGCTTACACCATCGTCATCATGCTTTTTCAGGCCTGTTCTTACCGGACTTGCGGCGCCTGACTTTTCCACTTCAGAGGCACCGGCCTTTTCATCCGCTTTTGGAGCCTGGTTTTCAGGAATTTTTACTGCTTCTTCTGAAGCAGACGGCACCTCTTTAGCTGCAGTCTCACTTACAGCCCTGGAAACTTCCTTTACCAATGGCTTTTCAGCAGCTGCCGGTAGGGCTTCCGTCTCCTGAGACTTGGAAGCCGTGGGCTCATTGGATGCAGGCTGTGCTTTTTTATGTGAAGAAGCTTTTTTATCTTCTTTTTCAGCTTTATCAGAGGATTTCTTAGAAGCTGTGACAGGCACGGACAGCTCTTTTTTATCGGCTTTTTTAATTCCCCGAACCATTTCCGCATCCTTGCCAAACTGAGATTTTCTTGCCGACGGCTTTTCTTCCGAAGAGACTTTTTCCGCCTCCTTTGAAGCTGCCGGAAGGCTTTCCGCGGGTTCCTCCGCAACAGCTACCGCTGTCTCTTTTTGCTCTTTTGCAGGAGAAGCCTTGGGTCTCCCTCTTTTTTTGGAGCCGGCTTCATCGGCTTCAGATGATGCTGTCACACTTTTTTTCCTGGACACAGGAGCCTCTTGAGGTAAAGAGTTGTTTTTGCCTTCATCGGTTTTGACCTTATCCGCCGGGGCATCGGCAGCCTTTACCTTAACAGCATCAGGTACTGCCTTACTCTCCTCTTCCTTCACGGCACTGCGGGCCGAAATATTTTGTACCAGCACTCCAGCAGAGGAAATACCTTGCGCAATAATTCCGTCAACCAATTCGGATTTTCTAAGACGCATCAGATTTTTCATCCCGAGCATTTTCGCTATATAGCGCAAATCCTCAAGCGATTTCCCCTCTAGAATTGACCTTTCTTCCATAAAACACCGCCTTGTGTTATTTAAAAATAGTCTTGATTTTACTAAGATAAAAGAAATTTAAAGGGTATAAGAAAGAAAATTTAATAATTATTAACCCGCCTCACAGCATAAAAAATGCTTCGGCCTGGCAACAGACAAACGCTACAGATTGAAATCATCCTATTCATAAAATATACATTTTAATGTCGCTTGCAGGGAGTTATCAAAAGATATGTTCATCACTTGACCCATAAAATATATCAATTTCCCGTCATATTTGTCAAGTATAAACATCCAGTTTAATATTGTTTTCCGTAGCAAATTTTTTAAGGTTATCAAGAACAGGGTCTGTGGGCTTTTCTTCTGAAACCTCGTGGGTTAAGGCTGAAAGATCGGCAATTTTTACTTTAAAATCTCTGCCCGTGACAGTGTGCAGCGATCCCTGAATAGCCTCAATACTGTCGTTTCTGGCCAACACGGTTTTTTTAAGGCCATCTTCTGCGCCGACAACCACCAAAGCTTGATTTTCACCTCTTAATACACAGCGGGTATCCAAAAGATAAGCATAAATTTTCATTTTGCCCGAATTACGTATGTCCTCCACAACCTGAGGCCATTCTTTTAAGTCCTGTCCTGAATCTGGCTCCATTTGTTCAGCTTTTTGCACTTCTGTCTTAACCTTTTCAGAAGCTGGGTTAACAACCGTCTCCTTTATTTCCTGAGCTTTTTCATTTTTGGAGTGAGAAGCGTTTTCTGATTTCCTGCTGCTTTGTCCGGAAAGAGCCTCTGCAAGTGCTTTTTCAAGCCGGGCAATTCGCGCTTCCAGTGAGGCCTCCACCTTTTCCCCCGTTTTTTTGCTTTCAACGCGGACAATATCATTGTATGCGGGGGAGGATTTAGCCGTGCAAAGCCTTACCATGGTCATTTCCATAAAAATACGGGGACTTTCCGACCATTTTAAACGCCCTTCAGCCTCAGATAACTCCTTGAGCAAATAAACGGTTTGGTCGTAATTTAAATAATTGGCACCCTCTTTCAAGGGCCCAAGCCCTTCTTCATCACGGGTTAGAAGTCTTTTTGCTTCACCGCCGGTAAGATAAAGCATTAAATCCCTGAACCACTCAATAAGCTGTCCGCAAAGAGGCACCATATCCCGGCCTTCGTCCATGGCCTTATCAATAAGCATAACTGCAGCCAGTGAATCGCCTGCCGCCAGGGCCAGGGCCAGGGCATCAACCGTCTCCGAAGAGGTCAGTCCCGCAATTTTAAGAACATCCTCCCGGGTAATTTCAGTAAGGCCCATAGAGATGCACTGATCCAGAAGATTGATAGCGTCGCGCATACCGCCTTCCGACAGCCTGGCAATAAGCTTTAAAGCACTGTCCTCAAAATGAGCCTGGCAATCGTCTGCAATGATTTTGAGCCTGGAAACGATACCTTCTCCTGAAAAACGCCTGAAATCAAAGCGTTGGCAGCGGGAAAGCACGGTGGCAGGCAGCTTGTGGGGTTCAGTTGTGGCAAGTATGAATACGACATTGGCAGGAGGCTCCTCCAAGGTCTTTAAAAGCGCGTTGAATGCACCTGTAGAAAGCATGTGAACTTCGTCGATGATATAAACCTTATATTTTGCCAGTACCGGAACATACATCACGGCTTCCTTAATTTCGCGGACATCGTCCACACCGTTGTTGGAAGCGGCATCAATTTCAATGACATCGGTAACGGCGCCTTCCATTAAGGCCTTGCAAACACTGCACTGATTGCAGGGGCTTCCCTCATTGGGCGACAGACAGTTAATGGCTCTTCCGAATATCCGGGCCAGCGTGGTTTTACCCGTTCCCCTTGTGCCGCAAAATAAATAGGCGTGGGAAATGGAGTGTCTTTTTATACTGTTTTTCAGGGTAGCCACAATATGCTGCTGCTCAACTACATCCTCAAAGGTAAGTGGTCTCCATTTGCGATACAGGGCCGTATGAGCCATAGGACGTATCCATTCCTTCCATGGTGAGCCGTTTCGATGGGTTCATCTTAAGAATTATAAAAAGGATTTCTCGAATGTTACCTAATAAAAAATCGTTATAAATGAAATCCAATAAATGCTTTTTATGCTAAATTACAAGAATAAAGCTGTGCACCTGCCGTCGACCTACAAATATAAACGTGCTATGCGTAAGTATACTCCAACCAGGTAAACCTGCGGCACACCCAGAGGATCCGCTTACCGCTGCTTCCTTCCGGATCTGACGGGGTTCACAGTTCTGAATTGCGCAAGACCCAATCATCATTGTACCTTGCCGCATGACAGACTTTACACGCATAGGCCTCGGGCAGGAATTCGATCCCGCTACAGCGGATTGCGGATACAGGGCACCGCTACCTCCCCACCTAGCACAGTAAGCCATATTATATAGCATTTCATACAATCGTGCAAGGGCCATAATATAGCATCTTTTATTCGGAATATGAAAGGAATATGAAAAACTTGGAATATGAAAACTCTATATATGAAACTATAACAGCCCTAATGCTCTTGTAAATATCAAATCCCAGGTATATACTTAATACATAGAACGTAGGATGTTGTACATCGTATCTAAAGCGGGCTTTGCCCGCAACCCAATGGATAAGCGTTGCCGGTAAAAAACCTTGTTTTTTTATTGACGCTTTTCAACCATAAGGTAATGACGGAGGTTATACCATGCTTATCGATACCCGCAACAGCGCGTTTGCACAAGCCGTGCCGCTGCCTCTTTCCAGCATTGACTGGCTGGACGGTTTTTGGAAGGACCGGTTCAATGACTGCGCCCAGATTACCATCCCCCATGTGCTGAGCATATTCGACGACAAGGACAGCTTCTTTCATCAGGTGGAGAATTTCCGCATCGCCGCGGGACTGAGCGAGGGTCAATTTCGGGGCACCCCTTATGGCGACGGGGATTTTTACAAGCTCATGGAAGGTATGGCTTATGAC
>JAEXPO010000411.1 GCA_023446675.1 Bacillota bacterium
GCCTTGAAGCTCTGTCCCCACATGCTTCTGGTTCCGCCGGATCACGACTATTATTCAGCCATGTCCAGACAGGTTATGGCTTTATTATCGGACTATTCGCCCCTTCTTGAACAAAACAGCATTGATGAAGCCTGGCTGGATATGACCGGCTCCGATAACCTTTTAGGAAGCCCCCTCAAGGTAGCCTCCCGCATCATGGAGGAAATCCGGAGCAATTTAGGACTTTTTTGCTCCATAGGGATTGCAGAGAGTAAGTTTATTTCCAAAATGGCTTCTGAAATGAAAAAACCCATGGGTATTACGGCCTTGTGGAACCGGGACATTCCATACAAGCTTTGGCCTCTTCCGGTACGCTCCATGTACGGCGTAGGCGGGAAAACCGCTGAAAAGCTGGGCCGTCTGGGAATTGAGACCATTGGACAGCTTGCTGCCTTTTCCCGTGAGAAGCTCATTGAAAGCCTGGGGAAGGCCGGCGAAGAGCTTCACGATCATGCCAACGGCCTGGATCCCAGTCCCGTAAGCCCTCACAGGGAGGGAGAAATGAAATCGGTGGGGCGCTCGGTAACTCTTCCGGAGGATATTACGGATCCTGCCCAGGCCCGGCTTATCCTTTTGGAGCTGTCCGACGATATCGGAACCACTGCCCGAAGCCATGGCAAAAAAGGGCGTACGGTTCAGATAACCCTGAAATACGCCGATTTTAAGGTGGTTACACGACAAACCACCGTCCCGCCTACCTGCACCTCCCGGGAAATCTATGAAGCAGGTTGGGAGCTTTTAAAGCGTCATTGGAACCGGCATCGGGCCGTGCGACTTATCGGCATCACCCTCTCCGGCTTTGAGGAGGAGGGCGAGGTGCAGCAATTAAGCCTTTTTGACTTTGGGAGCGTGGAAAACGCCCCGGAGGCGAGGGGGAAGAAAAAGCTTGAGGAGCTGGACCGGGCGCTTGACGAAATACGAAGCCGCCATGGCTATGACAGCATCAACCGGGCCGTTCTTTTTAAAAAAAAGGCTTCTCCTCCCCCCGACAAACAGCATTAGTACCTTATAACTAAAAAGCACGGATAAAAACAAGTCATTTCATCCGTGCTTCATATCAGTTGAGCTGCGGGCATAACCCGCTTCAGGCTCTTTATCAGTGTGGGACATAGGTAATGATGTATTCCGTAAGCTCCGGCAGTGCCAGACCGGGGTTTTCATCGGACCAGCTTCCCGAAAGGCCCGCTTCTTTGGCAGCCAGCTCAAAATGGCACATGGCAATGCCTATATCCAGCCGCTGGATGTCAAACTCCATCATTTTCCCATACCCCTTGGTACGGCACACATAGAAATGATAACGTTCCCCGTCCTTCACCACGCGCCAGGGCTGCTTATTGGAAGCGGAAGGGCCGATACGGACCATTTCCAGAGCCTCTTTAAAGGTACCGGCTGCTTCGGGATCCAGGGGTGTTTCAAAGCTTTTATCAAAAAACAGCTCCTGAAAGCTCTTTCTGTTGCGGGCACCCACGTATTTAACCATGAGGCTTTCCAGAAGACTTCGCTTGTCGGCTGAAAACCCTACGGGAGTTATGGCGGGCAGCTCCTCCGACGCCTTTAAATTAAGCGCCTTGGCAAATTCTCCTCTTTTAAAGGTACCTCCCAGCCAGCAGGTTCCAAGCCCCAGTGAAGTGGCATACAGGATGATTTCTTCCAATGCGTAGCCCAGATTTTCCTCATAGCGGGGCTTTTTCTCCACTGCCACACACAGAAAGGTTGTAGCGCCTTTAATAACTCCGTAGGTTCCAAGCTTTACATCCTCTTCCTTCTTATCCGTGTCCACCAGAGCAAAGCGAACCGGCAGGCCAAACGGCCCCTGATTGTCCTTAAAGCTGTTCTCAAGCTTATGCCTGAGCTCCCCTGCAAGGGCTTCTTTCCGGTAGGTGCGCATGGACTGTCTTAATTCCATGGCTTTTCTGACATTTAAAATAGCCATAGCCTAACCTCCCTTTTTTATTTAATATTTAAAAGCTATTTCATTTTACTCTCATAATCCGTCTTACCACTCCCACCAGGGGCTTGTATAAAAAGCCCTCCATGGTTCGAGCCACATTTTTAAGCTCTTTTCGGATAGGAATGTTCTGCGGACAGTGGCTTTCGCATTTGCCGCACTCAATGCACCGGGAGGCCACCGCCGGTTTTGCAGAAAGGGCGCCCAGGGATTGAAAATACCTTAGCCTGGCCGTCCCGTCCGACATAAGAAACTTGTCATTGTAGCTTGAAAAGCAGCCGGGAATATCCACTCCCGCGGGACATGGCATGCAATAACCGCAGGCCGTACAGGGCACCTTGGTCTTTTCCAGCATCACAGCCTTTACCCTCTCAAAAACCTCCAGCTCCTTCCCGGTAAGGGAACCGGGCTCCATATCCCCTGCTATCCTCAGGTTTTCCTCCAGCTGGGCCTCGTCACTCATACCCGAAAGCACCACCGTCACTGACGGATGATTCCATATCCAGCGAAGAGCCCATTCAGCCGGACTCCAACGGCTGTTTTGATCCTTGAAGGCTTTTACCACTTCCCCGGGAAGATGAGTTACCAGCTTTCCTCCCCGCAGGGGCTCCATAATAATGACTGGAAGCCCCTTTGAGGCCGCCGCCTCCAGGCCCTCCCGGGTGGCTTGATTGTTTTCGTCAAGGTAATTATACTGAATTTGGCAAAAATCCCATGGGTAGGCATTTAAGATGAGCAGAAAATCCTGCTTTCCCCCATGAAAGGAAAAGCCGATGTTTTTTATAACCCCTTTGCTTTTCAGTTCCTCCAGCCATGTCATAACGCCGAGGTTTACCATTCTGTCAAACATGGCCTTATCCGTAAGCATGTGGAGAAGGTAATAATCAATATAATCGGTTTTAAGCTTCCTGAGCTGATTTTCAAGAATTTTCCGGGCGCCCTCCAGCTTGGAAACCATATAGGGAGGAAGCTTGGTGGCTATTTTGACCTTCTCCCTGTATCCCCCATCCAAAGCGGTTCCCAAAAGGGATTCGCTCTTGCCCCCATGGTAAATGTAGGCGGTGTCAAAATAATTAATGCCCTGTTCTATGGCCTTTCGTATCATGGCAACCGAACGGGGCTCGTCAATGGACCCTCCCCTGGTGGGAAAGCGCATGCAGCCAAAGCCTAAAATAGACAGCTCATCGTTGTTTTTTGCGTTTAGCCGTGTTTTCATTGTCACTCCTTCTCAACCCACCGGTTCCTCACAGGCCAGTTGACGTATTTCTTTTTTGTCAAAGAGGGCACAGCCCCCCTTATGATCAAGTTCAAGATAGCCTTCCTTTTTAAGTGCCTCAAAGAGAGGGGAATGCATAATCTCAAGGAGGGTCGCATTCCTGATGTTTTTGTCCGAATAAGGCGCAAAGGGGCAAGGCTCGGCACTTCCGGAGGCCGTAATGTGAAAAAAGCCTCTGCCTGCCGCAAGGCAGCCTCCCGACAGCTTTTCATCGCCGGGAAAGCTTATAAATAACATTTTATCATATTTCTCCCTGGCTTTTGCAATGCCCTTGTCAAGAAGCTCTCTTTCCTGTTCCCCCGGCGCCAGCTCCGCGCTTTTCCCGTCGGCAGGAACATATTCCACATAAAAAACGATCCTGCAGCCCATATGGCTAAGATATTCCAAAAAGGCTTCTTCCAGTACCTTCCCGGTATTTTGAGCCGTTACGGTGAGAGAAACGCCGTACATCATGCCGTATTCATTAAACTTTTCCATGGAGGCATGGGCTTTTTTATAAGTACCGGCACCTCTTCTGGCATCGGTGTCCGTTTCGTTTCCTTCCAGGCTCACCACCGGCACCATATTTCTATGTCGGTCAAAAAAAGCGAAATAGGCATCATCAAAAAGGGTACCATTGGTAAATACGGGAAATAAGATATCTTTATGAGCGGAGGCCTTTTCAAGGATATTCCTGTTGAAAAGCGGTTCACCGCCCGCCAGCAGTATAAAGCTTATTCCAAGGCCTTCAGCTTCCGTAAACAGGCGATCCCATTCCTCAGGCTTCAGAAGGTCCTCTTTTTTGTTCTCCGAGCAGCCTCCCCCAGCCCTGGAATAACATCCCTGGCAAAAAAGATTGCATCGGGTTTCAATACTGGCTATGAGAAAGGCAGGAACATGCTCCCCTTTTTTCTCCCAGCTCCGCCGTATTTTAGCCGCTTTGGCACAGCTAACACTATAGTGCAGAAGAAAAGCACGGGTTCCATTGTTTCCCCCGGAGGCTCTCAGCGCTCCTTTTACAATTTGGCGAACCCCCTCGGACAAATAGGCCTCCAAATCCAGGGTATCGGACATGGGCAAAACCTCCTCAATTGAAAAAGATGAATCCAATGTTTTGCTCTGATTATTGTACTTCAGGGCTTTTTGAATGTCTTTTAAAAACCATAAATTTAACATTCGGCCCTTAATGCAAGGAACATAGAGTTAAATTATATTTATTAATATTTAATTTTATAAAATTTTATTCTTTTGTCAATGGCTTATTTTAGCTTGACTTTATTCCGGTAGTGAGATTTATAATTGTGATAGGGTTTATAGACTAAGCTCTGTCCTGCTAAAGCTTGCCAAAAGAAAAATTTATACAAAGGAGCCGTGTAAATGAAAGTATTGTTTATCGGCGGAACCGGCACCATTAGCACAGCCATTTCCGCCCTGGCCGTAAAAAAAGGAATGGAATTGTATTTGCTCAACCGTGGCAACCGTTCGGAGTTTGCTCCCGAAGAAGCAAAAGTAATAACAGCCGATATTAATGATGCTCAAAGTGTGAAGGAAAGCATTAAAGACCTTACTTTTGATGTTATCGCCGATTTTATCGCTTTTTCCCCCGCACAGGTGGAACGGGATTATCAATTGTTCAAGGGTAAAACAGCCCAGTATATTTTTATCAGCTCCGCATCCGCTTACCAAAAACCCCTTTCAAGCCCTTATATCACCGAGAGCACGCCCCTGTCCAATCCCTTCTGGCAGTATTCCCGTGACAAAATTGCCTGCGAGGAATGGCTTATGGACAAATACCGGAAGGAAGGCTTTCCAGTAACCCTAATCAGGCCCAGCCACACCTATGGCAACACCTCCGTACCGGTGGCCATACACGGAAACAACGGCAGTTTTTCTGTTATTGAGCGCATCCGTCAGGGGAAAAAGGTACTGGTTCACGGAGATGGCGGCACATTGTGGACGCTAACCTATAACGAGGATTTTGCCAAGGCTTTTGTAGGCATCATGGGCAATACCCATGCCATCGGGGAGACTTACCAGATTACTTCCGATGAAAGCCTCACCTGGAATCAGATATATGAAATAATCGGAGGCGCCCTGGGTGTTAAGCCCCAAATCGTCCACCTTCCTACCGATGTCCTCTGCCGGCTCAATCCGTCTTTCATCGGAGGCATTCAAGGCGACAAGGCCCATACGGTTATCTTTGACAATACAAAAATTAAACGTACCGTTCCGGGATTTGCAGCCGAAATCCGGTTTGATCAGGGCGTACGCAAGGCCCTGAACTATATTTACAGCCATGAAGCCTGCCAGAAGCCGGATCCTTCCTTCGACAACTGGACCGACAGGGTTATCGAGGCCTATGAAAAGGCTGCTGAAGGACTGCCCTTGTGGGAATAAGTTTTTTTGTATGCTCCAAAGCAGCAGATTTTCTTCTGCTGCTTTTTTCATGGTGTCTTCACAAAAGAGTGAAAGATGTAAAGGTTTACAGGAGGTTTGACGATGGTATTAGTAATAATACCCATCCGCCTGACTGTATTGAACCGGCTTAAAACGGATTACTGTTGGTCCGGTTTATACCTGCACGACGGCAGCCTAGGAGTACGCACATGAAACGATTCACTGGTTTTAACCGTTCATTGTTCGCTAAATTGGTAACAACATCCAGCCTTTTACTTATCATTACTCTTATTGCAACAGGATTGGCAAGCTTCTTCATCTCCAAGCAGGAGCTGAATGAAAAAGGTGAAATCATTCTTAAAAACGCAGTTTATCAAGCTCTTCAGCTCATTGATTCCAAGCAGCAGCAGGTGGCTGAGGGTACTCTATCCCTTGAAAAAGCTCAGGAAGAGGTTAAGACTTATCTGCTCGGCCCTATGGGAGCCGACGGCAAAAGGCCCATCCAAAGTGATGTTGATCTGGGCAAGAACGGCTATTTTATCGTATATGACGCTATAGGCACGGAAGTGGCTCATCCTACTTTGGAGGGGCAAAATGTCTGGGAGGTTACGGATAAAAGCAGCAAAGGGATTCATCCCGTACAGGAGCAAATAAAGGCGGCTCAGAACGGAGG
>JAEXPO010000139.1 GCA_023446675.1 Bacillota bacterium
GGGAACCCCTGCCGCGGCTTTGGAGCAAACGACAACTCCCGCACAAATAAGCGCCCGCTTTAAAAGGCTGGTGGATCTGCAGACCCGTGTGGCTGACGATTTGGCGCAAAGGTACAACGGAAGCATCACAGAGGTGCTGGTGGACGGGCCAAGTAAATCCAACCAGGAAATGCTTTCAGGACGGACACGTACAGGGCGGCTTGTAAATTTTAAAGGGTCTGAAGAGCTTATTGGCACTCTGGTGGATGTGGAAATCACCCGTGCAGGAGCTTTCTGGATGGAAGGAAAGGAAGTGCCTCGCCGTGGCTAAGCTCACACCCATGATGCAGCAGTATACGGAAATAAAGGGGCGCTACAGGGACTGCATTCTTTTTTACCGTTTGGGCGATTTTTATGAAATGTTTTTTGACGATGCCATCCTTGCCTCCCGCGAGCTTGAAATTACGCTTACGGGAAGGGATTGCGGCATGGAAACCCGGGCCCCCATGTGCGGGGTTCCCTACCATTCGGCTTATACCTATATCTCCCGCCTCATCGCCAAGGGCTATAAGGTGGCCATTTGCGATCAGATGGAGGATCCGTCGGTTGCCAAGGGAATTGTAAAGAGAGATGTTTCCAGGGTTATTACTCCGGGAACCGTCACCGATCCCGCCATGCTGGAGGACAAGAAAAACAATTATATTTTGTGCGTTTATTGCCAGCAGGCCTATTTTGGGCTGGCTGCCGCCGACATTACCACCGGCGAATTTTACACCACCCAGATCACCTGGGGAAGCTCCATGCGTAAGCTCATCGACGAAGCGGCGCGCTACCACCCCTCCGAAATTATTGTGAATGAAGCCCTGTATAATAAGCCTGAGTACAAGTCCCTTATTGAGGACTATCTGGGGCTTCACGGTTCCGTGCTTCCGGATGAGAGCTTTAATCTCGCCGCCGGTGGGGCTAAAATTGAAGAAATAACAGGGGAAAATCCCCTGACCGGCCTGGAGCTTGCCGCCTGTGCCTCAGGAGCGCTCCTTTCCTACCTGGAGGAAACCCAAAAGGTGAATTTAACCCATATCGAGAGCGTCCAGCCCTATAAAATCGAGCAGTACATGATCATCGACAGCGCCTCCCGGAGGAACCTTGAAATTACGGAAACCCTGAGAGACGCCAAAAAAAGAGGCTCCCTGCTCTGGGTCATGGATAAAACCGCCACCGCCATGGGAGGAAGGAAGCTTCGCCACTGGCTGGAGCAGCCCCTTTTGGATACGGAGGAAATTAACTGGCGGCTTGACGCCGTTTCCGAGCTCAAGGAAGGCTTTATGGTGAGAAATGAGCTTATGGAGCTCATGACCGGTGTGTACGATATTGAACGCCTTTCCTCCAAGCTCATTTTCGGTACCGTTAACGCAAGGGATCTGGTTTCCTTAAAAAGCTCCCTGGGAAAGCTGCCTTACATAAAAGAACGGGCCCAGGCCTTAACCTCGGGACATATCCGCTGCCTTGGGGAGCGGATGGATCTTATGGAGGATGTATGCTCCCTTATTGAAGAGGCCCTTTTGGAGGAGCCGCCCCTGTCCGTAAAGGAAGGGGGCATTATCCGTGAAGGCTATCATCCCGATGTGGATACCTATCGAAGAGCCACCACCGACGGTAAGATGTGGATTGCGCAGCTGGAAGCCTCCGAGCGTGAACGTACCGGCATCAAGAGCCTTAAAATACGCTACAATGAAAATTTCGGCTACTACATAGAGGTCACCAAGGCCAATATCCCACAGGTTCCAAGCGATTATGTACGCAAGCAAACCCTGGTTAACTGCGAACGGTTCACCATGGAAGAGCTGACAAAGCTGGAGCACACTCTTTTAGGTGCGGAAAAAAAGGTGGTGCAGCTGGAATACGAGCTGTTCTGCCAGATCCGGGATACGGTATCCGCCCAGGTGAGGCGGCTTAAAACCACCGGCGACAGTGTGGCCGAGCTGGATGCCCTCTGCTCCTTTGCCGAGGTGGCCGAAAGAAACGGCTATGTCCGGCCCGAGGTACATAACGGAAGCGCGGTTGAAATTACAGGAGGGCGCCATCCGGTGGTGGAAAGGGTGCTTAAGGATTCACCCTTTGTTCCCAACGATACGCTTTTAGACGGAGAGGAAAACCGTATTGCCATTCTTACCGGCCCCAATATGGCCGGTAAATCCACCTATATGCGCCAGGTGGCTATGATGGCGCTTCTGGCCCAGGCCGGTTCCTTCGTACCCGCCGATTCGGCCCGTATTGGGCTTGCCGACCGCATTTTCACCCGTGTGGGGGCTTCCGATGATCTTGCCTCAGGCCAGAGTACCTTTATGGTTGAAATGTCGGAGGTTGCCAATATCCTTCAAAATGCAACTGCCCGAAGCCTTCTTATCCTGGATGAAATCGGCCGGGGGACAAGCACCTATGACGGCCTGAGCATAGCCTGGGCCGTGGTGGAGTACATCAATGACAGGGCCAAAATGGGTGCCCGCACCTTATTTGCTACCCATTACCATGAGCTCTCCGAGCTGGAGGAAAAGCTTCACGGTATTAAAAACTATTGTGTGCAGGTAAGAAAAAAGGGTGAGGATATTCAATTCCTCCGAAAAATCATCAGGGGAGGGGCCGACAAAAGCTATGGCGTAGAGGTGGCCCGTTTGGCGGGCATTCCCCAGGTGGTTATCGACAGAGCAAGGGTTATTCTTGAAGAGCTGGATGCGGCGGATATTAACCAGGGCGTAAAAAAGAAAAAGCAGAAGCCGGTGGAAGGACAGCTGGATTTATTTGCCTCGGGGGCACTTTCAAAAGCGGAACGGGATGTGCTGGACGAGCTTCGGATGCTGGATCCTTCAGCTATGACACCGCTGGACGCCTTAAATAAGCTCTATGGCCTTCAGCAAAAATTAAAATAGGCCGGGTATAGCCTGAATTTACATATTAAGTCACACAGAAAAGAGAAATTATGGGAAATATAATCATACTGGATGATGTGACCTCCAATCAAATAGCTGCCGGTGAAGTTATTGAACGGCCCGCCTCTGTCGTTAAGGAAATGGTGGAAAACGCCATTGACGCAGGTTCTACGGCAATAACCGTTGAAATACGCAACGGGGGCATTGCCTATATCCGGGTAACGGACAATGGCTGCGGTATGGAAGGAGACGATGTGGAAATCGCCTTTGAACGCCATGCCACCAGCAAGCTAAGACGCATAGAGGATCTGGACGTGCTGTCCACCATGGGCTTTCGTGGAGAGGCCCTGGCCTCCATTGCAGCGGTCTCCCATCTTGAGGTGACCACACGAACGGAATCGGCCTCACTGTGAACCGTTCTGCGCCTGGAGGGCGGTGTTGTAAAGGA
>JAEXPO010000158.1 GCA_023446675.1 Bacillota bacterium
GGATTAATCATACCTTCATGAAGGATAGCAGTCAATAAACTGAAAGATATTTTTTTATATTAATTGAATTTCATATTCAAGTGATATATAATGAAAAAAATTTTTTCTATATCATATCTGTTCTCATGCAGATAGAAATGGAGAAGCTGGCAGATGAAGCTATTAGCCATAGATATCGGAGGAACATCCATAAAATCGGCTTTATTCGAAAACAACCGGGCACACCGGTTCAGCGAAATTCCTTCCGACGCAAAAAGCGGAGCATCGTTTCTTCTAAATAAGCTGTATCATCTTATAGAGCAGCACAGCGGCTACGATGCCATTGGCGTCAGCACGGCGGGACAAGTGGATAATGTCGGCGGAAGCATACTCTTTGCCAATGAAAACATTCCCGGATACACGGGTACGCCTTTGAAAAAATTACTTAACGACAGGTTTGGCGTTCCTGTATTTGTAGAAAATGACGTCAACGCGGCAGCTCTGGGAGAGGGCGTTTTTGGCGCTGCAAGAGATGAAAAGGATTTTCTTTGCCTTACCTACGGAACCGGGGTTGGTGGCGCCATTGTCATCCAGAGGAGAATCTACCGGGGCAGCAGCCTTGTAGCGGGAGAATTCGGACATCTTATAATCCATGGCGGGGGTCTTTTGTGTGCCTGCGGCCAAAAGGGCTGCTATGAGCAGTACGCCTCCACAACCGCCCTCATCCGAAGCGCTCAGGCGGTAAATCCGTCTTTTTCAAATGGCCGGATTCTGTTTGAAAGCCTCGCTTCAGGAAACGAGACTGCACGGCAGGCCGTAGACAGATGGATTGAGGAAGTCCTTCACGGACTGGCAGGCTTGGTTCATATTTTTAATCCCTCCTGCATCGTCCTGGGCGGGGGCATCATGAATGAGGATTACATTCTTCAGGAGATTGGCAGGCTTCTTCCCGGAAGAATCATGAAAAGCTATCAAAAGGTGCAGGTCAAAAAAGCCCAATTGGGGAATCATGCGGGGCTTTATGGAATGGTCGCCATTGCCGGCACGGAAATGCCCGGCACCTTGGAATAGGATGGAAAATGGAGTTGAGCCGCCGGAAAACCGCCGGGAAAATGGGACAAACGCCAATTGACATTCTTACGGCCCTGTAGTAAAATAATTCGTGCATAATACGCGCCCGTAGCTCAGTCGGATAGAGCACAAGTTTCCTAAACTTGGTGTCGCACGTTCAATTCGTGTCGGGCGTACCATGGAGCAGATTCTAATGAATCTGCTCTTTTGCTGTATGGTTCTGCCGGATAAAATATATTATTTAAACGATGAGGGCAATATCTGTTTACTTACGACTCAAAATGGCCAGCAGAAAATCATCTCCAAATTAAAAGCAGATTACTTTAACGTTAGTAAAGAATATATCTATTATTCCGACAAAAATGGACTCTATCGAATGGATACTGAAGGAAAGGCTGCTATAAAAATATTTACAGCTTATGCAAAAACGATTAATGTTATAGGAGATTATATCTTCTTTAACACCGGTGACGGCTATTGCAAAATTAAAAATGACGGAAGTGAATATACCGAATACTATCAGTACTTCTGATTAGGGCGTGTTTGATATGATTAATAAAACAAATATTGCCAATTATCAAGGACTATTCTTAAGCCGTGGGGACGATTTTTTGTATGTATTGCCCAATGTTTTATTACGGCCCTATCTTTCATGCTATACCATTACAATTCCGGCAAATATACCGGATACATATACGCTGTTGCCATCGGCAAGCTCCACAATGGTAATGGCTGTAAGCAATCATAAAATAACCGGCACCTTACGGGGAGTAAACACAAAAATTTGTAATATTGGAAAGCATGCGAACAAAGCAATGCTTTTACTGCTCATAGAGTTTCATTCCGGCTGTTTGTTCCCATTTATAAGAGCGAACCAATCTGACTTTGTTAATTTGTCTCTTGAACTGAGAGACATTGATAAATCGCTTATGCAGGCCATCGAAAATGCAATGCTCAGCTCTCAAAGCATCGAAGCCTTAGTTCTGGCCCTTGATAAAATCCGAAAGGACTTAAAGCTTATGGTTATGCCCTATTTACAGTTCAACGGAAACTGCGAAGAGGCCTTTAATTTCTATGCCGACGCCTTCGGCGGGAAAATCAGCTTTTTATCCCGCCTAAACGGAGATACCCACAACCCGGTAATGCATGCGACGGTTACATTAACAGAAAACGGAGGAAGTGTCAGTGGCGCCGATGTGGACAAGCACGTCGTAATTTCAGGAATGTCAATTCTTGTTCTCTTTCCATCACGTGAGAGGATTGATGAAATCGCTCCAAAACTTTCGGAGGGCGGCACCCTTGTACACGGTTTTACACCCCACCCGCCACCCGACAATAAGGGCGGAGGCGCGGAGATTATCGACAAATATGGTCATACCTGGTTTTTATGCACGTGAACACGATAGAGATAAAATTGAAGCGTGGCTGGAGGAAAAAAGCTCCGTTTAAAAGGAGAAGCACCCTTCTGGGCTATAAAAAGGATTGTGAGTAAAACCACAATCTTTTTTACTTTTACCGCACATTAGGGTGCGTTAACCCGTTAAACACTTTGAGAGGAGGTTTTAAGGTGTCGGCGGATATACGGGAACATTATGACAAAGTCTATCGCTACTGCTATTACAAGCTGGCAAATGCCCCTTTAGCGGAAGATCTGACCCAGGAAACCTTTCTCAAGTACTTTGCGCAAAATACGTACATCGAGCACGGAAAGCGGCTTGCTTATCTCTATACCATCGCCAGGAACCTCTGCATGGACGCTTTTCGCAAAAACCAGCCGGAGGCGCTAAGTGAAGACTTGCCGGATACGGATCCCTTTGAACAGGTGGAGCTTGGCATAACCCTACGGCAGGCGCTTAAAGCCTTACCCCTGCAGGACCAGGAAATGCTTCTTTTCCGCTATGCAAACGAGCTCTCTGTGGGTGAAATCGCCTCCATTATGGGAATTTCCCGTTTTGCGGTCTACCGAAGAACAAGCTCCGCACTGACATCCCTAAGAGCATTACTCAAGGAGGATTTGTTATGAATAAGAGGTTTAAGTCGGCTTTGCAGGCAGCCTTTGAAGCACCGCCGCCAACCGGAAAAGAAAAGTTTTTGAACACTCTTGCCTACCCTAAAACCACTTACGGAAGCTTTTTTGTAAGCCAGCTTTTCTATATCCGCAAACGGGTATGGCTGCTTTCCTTTCTTATTGTTATTGTGAGCTGCGGTATTGTTTTTCAGGCACAGACCTTTGCAAATTGGGGCACAGAGGCATGGAAAATCGGGAGCATCTCGGCTATGCTTCCTTTTCTGGCTATGCTGACGGTTACGGAAATTTATCGTTCCGCAGCGTATAGGATGGCTGAGCTGGAAATTAGCTGCCGATTCAGCCTCCAGCAGATCCTTGCGGCACGCATAACCCTCCTGGGCGGAGGAAATTTAGCGGTCCTGGTGCTGCTTATGTACTTTTCAAGTTGTATAGCCGACTTTAAGCTTCTGCAGGCTATTACCTATCTTATTGTGCCCTACCTCATGGTCTGCGGGCTTTGCCTGTGGCTTTTAATCCGTATGCGGGGGCAGGATGGCGTTTATGGCTGCGGGGCGGCGGCCTGCCTTGTGAGCGTGGCCAATATTCTCCTGAGCAGCGGTGCACCTGTTCTTTACTCCTATGCACATCTGAATGGCTGGCTGGCTCTCCTGGCTTTAAGCGGAGTATTTATGGGAACTCAGATACACAAATTACTCAAACAAGCGGAGGAATTGACATGGAACTTACTCTTGACCGAGTGACAAAGCATTTCGGACAAAAAATCGCCTGCGATCGCATTTCTTTTTCCTTTCATCAGGGTGTCCATGGCCTTCTGGGAGCAAACGGAGCAGGAAAAACAACACTGATGCGCATGATGTGCGGTGTATTGGCCCCCGCCTCAGGAACCATCCGGTTCAACGGTATTGATGTCAGCCATGAAGCATACCGTGATGCACTGGGCTATTTACCTCAGGACTTTGGTTATTATCCGGAATTTTCAGCACACAGCTTCATGATGTACATGGCCATGCTCAAAGGAATGCCAAAGCTCAGGGCAAAGGAAAAAACAGGCGAGCTTTTAGAGCTGGTCTCTCTGGAAAATGAAGCAAAGAAGAAAATTAAAACCTTTTCCGGGGGCATGAAGCA
>JAEXPO010000246.1 GCA_023446675.1 Bacillota bacterium
GCATAGGGATGCTTCCCCGGAAAATAACGAAGGCAATCCTCCGGCCGCATCCGGGATGCCAGCAGCTGTTTAAGCTTGAGCTGCTCCCCTGTCTGCCTGGCAATCATAAAAAGGATTTTTTGCTCCGGCTCCTTTATTTCCAGCAGATCATCCAGAAGCTTAATGGCTCTACCTCCGTTTTTTTCAGAAAGGGCGTCCAGCAAACTGAAAATGACACTTTTTATGGTAGTGGTCCCAACAAGCTGTATGTCCTCCAGGCCTACCTCCTGCCTGTCCCCCGTATAAGCGCTGATTTTCAGGATTTCACCTCTTAAAAAGTACATATCCTCGTCACCGCTGTCCACCATGAACCGGGCAGCCTCCAGGCTAATGTTTTTGCCCTGCTGCTTAAAGCCCCGTATGACCCAGCGCACCAGCTCCTCGGGCTTCTGACGTCCAAATTCCACTGCAAGTCCGTACTTGACGATCTGCTTATACAGACCGCTTCGTTTATCAACCTGATTTTCATCAAAAACAAGACAGGTGGAGGAAGGAAGCTGGGCCAGATAATTTTTAAGCCGCTCCTGGCCTTTACTACCGGCCGGTGTGTGATCTTCCTCCGATTCCTCCTGGGAGGCTTCGCTTTGGGCATCCTCCTTTTTTGAATCCTTTCCCTTAAGGAGAAAAAAGGAGGAATTTCTAACCAGCACCAATTTCCTTTCCGCAAAGAGGGGAAACGTGTCACAGGCATCCTCCAAATGTCCGGCATCTATTCTGCCCTCAAAGACGGTCAGATTCATCTGAGCCGGGTCGTTTTCCAGGATAAGCCGCTTGATTTCCCCCACATAATAGTCAATCAGAAACCGTTCCTCACCGGTAAAAAGATACACCGGTGCAAGCTTGCGGTTTTTTATCTGATCCTTTAGAAGAACAAAGCTGTCCTTTTCTCCACTGCTCTTTGAGCCGTAGCTCTTTTTAGCTGCCATAACGCTCTCACCTCTTTTCATTCTGTATCTCCAGCGGGCTATGCCCGTAGCCCCATTGATGGGAAGCGCCGGTAAAATAACCTGATTTTATTGGCGCTAATCAGCCGCAAGGTGCTAAAGGAGTTAATCGGGATGTATTCTGGAAGCCGCAAGGAGGAATTCCTCCCAGTAATCGTCTCTGCCGTAAGGAAGATAGACGCTTATTCCGATAGTCTCCTCAGTTGAATTGTAAACCTTATTCGTTACCGCTTCCAGTGTATCCCCCGGGGTGTAAAAATCAAGGGTACAGTTTTCGCCTCCATACAGCTCGAGAGTATGCCGTGAAAACCACTCCACATCCAGGCTGACAACCTCTTCCCTGGGAATGAAAAATTCAAAGAAGACCCCGTCAAGGTTAAAACCCATATCCCCCACTTTTTCCACCTGAATGACGGGAATGCCATAGCTTTGCATGAAATGACGTCCGTTTAAGCGGATATAGTTGCCCGCCGGAAAGATGAGGCTGCAGGGCCTAATACCTTTTATCTGCTTGAATTGGGCACGTGCCAGGTCGTGAATACGGTTAAAAAGCTCATGAGCGGAAATGAGTGAATCGGTATCAAGGGTAAACACATCCTTTCCCTCATAAGCCTCAACCTTAAGCATGGGAAAGCTGTGGGCAAGATCCCTGGCCAGCTCCCTGGAAAAAAGGCTCTCCGTGGGGAAATGCCCCCCATCCACCGCAAACAGGCCCTTTTGCTCCAGCTCCTGGGCATCATGGTATTTAAGATCCCCTGTTAAAAGGGCATCCACCTTTTCCTTTATCAGATAGGGAAGAATATCTCTGTCATAGGATCCGTTATACACCCCCAGGCGGCGGATGCTTTCAGGCTTCCTTCCTGCTGTTCTTAAAAAAGAGGTATTCAATAGCTCCCTGACCTGCTTTAAAAACACGTCCGTGACCTTTGAGGAGGTTAAGTTACCTACTCTTCCCCAGCCGCAGGCCAGCCGTTTTTCCTCGGGCAGCAAAAGCTCCTTGCCCTCGTCCTCCCAGCCTTTAAGCGGTTTTATATCCGTAAGGCCCAGAAGGGAGCAAAGCCTGTCGGTAAGGCCCCCGGCCGCACCGTCATAATTGGTGTGGCAGGCATAAACAGCTATATCCTCCTTTATGGCGGTATAGAGGAGGCGCCCTTCCCGGGTTCCGCTGTGAAAGGTTTTCAGGGCCTTAAAAACAGGAGGATGGTGGGCGATGATAAGATCCCTTTTTTCTATAACAGCCCGGCGAAGGTTCTGTTCATCCAGATCCAGGCAAAGGGCTACACTTGTGATTTCTCTGTCAATGTCCCCTACCAGAAGGCCGCTGTTGTCATAGCTCTCCTGCAAATACAGCGGCGCTTTCTCCTCCAGCCACTTTTGGATATCTCCCAGCTTTACCATAGGTTCCTCCTTGTTTTTCTCTTTTTTATTTCCCCGTATTCTCTCTTGTATTCGCCTTTATTCACTCCCGGCTTAACCCATTGGGGTTACAGGAGTATTTAACCTTCCTGGATTTGCTTCAAAAGCTCTTCAAGCTGTCCCAAAAGAGCCGTTTCCCGCTCATACTGGCTTCGGGGGGCCAATGCTTTTGCCATTCCGTCTACAATACGCTGCTGACGGGTTTTCCGATTCTCTATCCAAAGCTTCAGCAAGGGATCCCTTTCTGTTATGAGCTTTTCGCCAATGACGGCCTTCCAGGCCTGCTCCGGTGAAAGGGGTCTTGTCCTTCGCTTACTTTCATTATAGCGTACGGCCAGAATCTGATAAATTTTATCGCCTTCCCGGGCAAGGGCTTCCTCTTCCACCTCAAAGCCGTTCTCCCAAAGATAAGGCCTTACCGATTCCTGGGCGTGCATGGGCTGAAGTATGATTCGACGGGCCCTTTGCGCCTTATGCCGCTGCTGGGTTAAAAGCTCCCCAATAAGGTTTCCACCCATACCGGCGAGAATAATGACATCGCACTCCTCTTCCCTGAGAGGCTCCAAGCCTGAGCCCAGCCTCAGCTCCAGCTCATCGCCAAGATGATACCTTTGCTTTGTTTCCAAAGCCCTCTCCAGCGGCCCTGTTCTCACATCACAGGCCAGAGCCTTTTTGCAGAGCCCGTTTATAAGAGCGGCTGCGGGTATATGGGCATGATCCGTTCCGATGTCGGCAAGGATGCCGCAAACGGGTATTCTATCGTATATGACCTTAAGTCTTCCTTTTAACTGCATAAAGTCCCCTGTTCCAAAATAGATATCCCTAAACAAAAAAAGATGATCAGGCTATTAAGCTTAATCATCTTTCCTTCTGGTGGGCCTTCAGGGACTCGAACCCCGGACCAACCGGTTATGAGCCGGTCGCTCTAACCAACTGAGCTAAAGGCCCAAAAATGGCTCCTCAAGTAGGACTCGAACCTACGACCCTGCGGTTAACAGCCGCATGCTCT
>JAEXPO010000247.1 GCA_023446675.1 Bacillota bacterium
GCTCCAGGCTGGGTACTCCGGTTTTAGTTAAAACAGCCTCCGGTTTATCTAAATGGAGCAGCCTCCCTTCATCGAGGATGGCAATTCTGTCGCATAAGCCCGCCATGCCCTCTAGGTGATGGTCGGATATAAGAACGGTATAACCTTCCTTTTTTAAGGAAAGAAGCTTATCCATGGTTATTTTTACGGAAAGGCTGTCCGCACCATTCATGGGCTCGTCAAGAATTATCAGCTCAGGCTTGTGAATGAGAGCCACAGCCACATTGAGGCGGCGCTTCATACCGACGGATAAGGAAGACACCTTATCCTCCAGCCGATCATAAAGATTAAATTCCTTTAAAAGGGCTTTAATCCGCTTAACTCCCTCCTTGGGATCCATTCCCTGAAGATCCGCCCAGAAGCTCATGTTGTCACGTACGCTGAGTGCAGAGTAAAGAGCGATGTCCTGAGGAACATAACCAATCCTGCTTCGATACCCTCCATTTTTTTCATGTATGCTTTTCCCCTCCATCAGAACCTTTCCTGAATCCGGTTTTACAACCGCAGCAAGAATGGTTGCCAGAGTGGATTTCCCGGCACCGTTAGGCCCAAGAATACCAAGGATTTCTCCTTGCCTGACGTCAAAGCTTACCTTATCCAGTACGGGGCGGGTTTTATAGTGCTTAATGATCTCATGAATTTCCAAGAACATGACTTTAGTATCCTTTCCTCACCTTCACCTGACCTTTTATTCCGGAACCCTTTTCATACATATGAATCCCAGGACTAAAAGTATAACCATGCTGACAACACCAAGATTAGGTATACCTGTCAGGGTTATGATAAGGCTCATGAGCAGAGGCCCAACAAGATCGGCATATTTACCGAAGATGTCAAAGAGCCCGAAATATTCATTGGAGCGTTCCTTGGGAATAATTTTTCCGAAATAGGATCGGGAGAGAGCCTGAATTCCACCCTGAAAGAAAGCAACTACAACCGCAAGAAACCAGAATTCCCAGGCTTTGTCCAGTTGGATGGCAAACAAGGCAATAAAAATATATCCCAATATACACACCTCAATGAGCTTGCGGGTGTTAAACCGTCCTGCAAATTTGCCAAAAAGGATGGCACAGGGAAATGCAATTATCTGTGTCAGAAGAAGGGCCAGCAGCATTTGATTGGAATCAATCCCTACGGCGGATCCATAGGAGGCAGCCATACCGATAATGGTATAAACCGCATCTATGTAAAAGAAGTAGGCAAGCATGAACATAAAGATTTTTTTCTGCTGCCGAATCTTGCTCAGGTTTTTCTTTAGCCTTCGGAAGGATTCACTCAGATATCCTTTTTCAGTTTCCAGATAATATTGCTGCTTGTAGTTCTTCAAAAGCGGCAGTGTTAAAAGCCCCCACCAGGCACAGCTGATAAAAAAGGAGATTCGGGTGGCTATTTCCGTGGTTAGTCCCAAATTCTCCGCAAAAAGAATGATTATCATGCCTATGACAAAGGGAATACAGCTTGCAATATAACCTATGGCATAGCCAAATGACGAAACATGATCCATTCTTTCGTCACTTGTAACATCAGTCAGCATGGAATCATAAAAGACATTGGCCCCCGAGTACCCTACCTTGGCCACAATAAATACAATTGCATACGCAAGCCACTGAGAAACAAGGCCGAGAAATACCCCTCCTATAAGTCCCAGAATCAAAAACGCGCCGAAAATTCTTATCTTCATTCCCCGATAGTCTGCCAGAGCGCCCAGGATTGGAGCAAGAAGAGCAACAATAAGCGTGGACGCAGCAAGGACATACCCCCAAATGGTGGTGGATTGAATTTCATCAATACCGGCGTTTTTGGCAAGAGCGGCAAAATAAATAGGTATGATGGAAGAGGTAAGAAGAACAAATGCCGAATTGGCCGCATCATAGGTTATCCATGCCTTTTCGTTACGGCTGAACTTTTGATTTGTTTCATTGGCCATAAGCTCCCTCTTTCAAGCATGCTTTTTGTTTTCGGCCTGTAAAAAGCCAACTAAGCCAAGCTTATACTCTTATTGTATAGGAATCCTGCGGGGGATTATAGCCTTTGAATGTTAAATTTCAAGAAGGGCAAAAGAGCCTAGGTAGAAAGGCTTGTGGATGCAATGATTAAACAAATAATATTTGACAACAAAAAAAGCGGCCTCACGCCGCTTTTTTGACTAATTTATGCCTTTTTCTTCTTTGCTTTTGCAGGAGCAGCGGTTGCAGCAACCTTCTCCTTAAGTTCCTTACCAGCCTTAAAGACGGGTGCCTTAGAGGCGGGAATTTTAATTTTTGCTTTTGTGCGGGGATTTACGCCGGTGCGTGCCTTACGTTCTCTGACGTCGAAGGTACCAAAACCAACGAGAGTTACTTTTTCTCCATTCTCCAAAGATGCACTGATGCTGTCGATAATCGCATCCAAGGCAACACCCGCATCTTTTTTGGTGGTTTCCGCTTTTTTAGCAATTGCGTCAATGAGATCAGCCTTATTCATGTAAATTACTCCTTTCGGATATTTATGGCACTGCCTGCCAAGTTATCTATACCCATATTATTTCATAAAGCAACATAAAAAGCTAATATTTTTATATTTTTTATGCTATATTTTCATATTGAATGACATTTATTCCGTTAGTTAGTAATAGTTCCTGTTCTAATGACTGAAACCCTTATCTCATACGTTGTTCAGCAGCCTAAAGTCTGATTCCGGATGCATTGGATTCGTTTGTTTTATACCCTTTTTATCAGTATTTTATACTTAAACATGCTCAGATTCTTTTATATAATGATATTATAACCCAAAACAAGCATTATATCATCAGACTTTCTTCCCATTTATTTGCGCTAAGAGTCTAATTATCAGCGTTACGCTCCCTTTAGAATTGCTTTCGATGACAACTTAAAAAGAAAAAAAGATAAGCTTTCGGATTCACCTGTTTTTGTGGTGAAAAAACGTGCTGCAAATGAAATAAAACTATAAATTGGTCTATTGACACAAAGCATGTTCTCTTGTAGAATAGAAAAGCAGTTTCATAAAGGCTTCGTAAGAAGCGGACATTGGATACGGAGAGATGGTCGAGCTGGTCTAAGGCGCACGACTGGAAATCGTGTGTGGTTTAACCGCCACCGAGGGTTCGAATCCCTCTCTCTCCGCCATATAAAAGGGTTTCAGCCTATAAAGCTGAAACCCTTTTGTTATGAAAGTGTGATAAAAATGTGACTTTTGTCGCCGGTTCGTCGCCGAAATAGGTGAAACTATCGGGTATTAGTGAATATTGTGTGCAAAATATTAAGCGGCTAATGCTTCGTGGATAGCCAGCAGCTACCGGAAGAATTGAAGCACTATTCTCAGGCCGATTACCGGAATCAAGTCATTTACCATAATCCCATGTTCCTTTTGTATATTGCGGATCAAGCTTCATCGCGTGTGGTTTAACCGCCATCGAGGGCTTGAGCCCCTTTTTTTCTTTTGCCGCCGATTCGTCGACAAAATGAAGAATGCCCAAGCGGTCACAAGTTTCCAATATAATTCAAAACTTTTACCGCCCTATTGTTCTCAAATTCATATTCATTAATAGCGTCAATAGCTGCATTGTACTGCGTAAATATTAAGTATTGACATTTATGACTTTTTGACTAATATTGTATATATAGTCAAAAAACAATATAAAGGGATGATAAAATGCCTAAAACCTTTTCAGACAGTGAACGAACCTACATAAAAGAGCGGTTGCTGGAAGAAGCCCAGACCTGTCTTATTCAGTTCGGGATGCGCAGAACTACGGTGGACGAGCTCGTCAGACGGGTGAATATCCCAAAAGGAACCTTTTATCTGTTCTACTCATCCAAGGAGCTGTTATTTTTTGATGTCTTTTGCAGTATCCACGACAAAATACAGTCCGACGTAATGCGTCGTATCGACGAGCTGCGTGAAAACATTAATGAGGATACCCTTACAGAGTTGATTTTCCAGTTGTATAAACAGCTTGACTGTACCTGTATCTACTCCTTTGCCGCAAGCGGTGAGCTGGAGCTTTTGATGCGAAAATTGCCTCCTGAAGTCGTTGCGACTCATGTCCAAAAGGACGATTTGAGTATGGAGCTTTTTCTTTCTCTGCTTCCTATTACTGTAACGGAAGAGCGTATCACATTATTCAGTGCCACTTTACGGGCGGTTTTTTGTACGTTACCGCACAAACGGGAAATAGGCGAGGACATCTTTGACGATGTCATACGGGTAATGCTTCGGGGGGTTATAGCACAATTGTTTAAGGAGGAAAAGCAATGATACACGTAGAAAATTTACACTTTAGCTATACCAGGCAGCCATTCATTCATAATATGAGCTTTGACGTTCCTAAAGGTGAGATTTTTGGTTTTCTGGGCCCCTCCGGCGCCGGCAAGAGCACACTGCAAAAGATACTCACCGGACTCCTAACTGTCTATTCAGGCAGCGTAAGGGTTAATGGTGTGGAGGTAAAGCATCACGACAATCAATTTTATGAACATATCGGTGTAGACTTTGAATTCCCCAGCCTGTACGAAAAACTGACCGCACGGGAAAATTTGCGTTTCTTTTCCTCTCTTTACAAAAAGCATCAGGCTATCGATCCTCTCATGGAAAGCGTTGGCTTGCTTGCCGATGGGGATAAAAAGGTATCCGATTTTTCAAAAGGTATGAAATCGCGGCTTAATTTCATCAAGGCTCTGCTTCACGACCCCGTTCTTCTGTTTCTGGATGAACCGACCTCAGGGCTTGACCCTTCCAACACAAGAATTATGAAGGATCTGATATTGCAGGAAAAAGCAAAGGGAAAAACTATCCTACTAACCACACACAATATGTATGATGCAACAGAGCTTTGTGACCGCGTTGCCTTTATTGTTGACGGAGAGCTTCGGGCGTTGGACTCCCCCCGGAATCTTATCATGTCAAGAGGTGCGTCCAGGGTTCGGTATACCTATTCACTGAATGGACGTGAAGAACAGGCGGAAATTCCGCTTGACCAGACGGGCCGGGATAATGTACTGAACAGGCTCATACATGAGAACCGGCTGTTATCCATTCATAGCAGCGAGCCCACGCTGAACGACATATTCGTAGAACTGACAGGGAGGCTGCTGCAATGAGAACAAAAGCCCTGCTCATAGGGGATATCCGCTTTCAGTTTAAGTACGGATTTTATTTTTTGTATGTCGTGTTTGCCATACTTTATATCAGCCTTCTCCATGCGCTGCCTGTCTCATGGCGTAAACAGGCGGCCGTTCTGATGATATTCAGTGATCCTGCCGCGATGGGGCTTTATTTTATGGGCGCAATTGTATTGTTTGAAAAAAGCGAGAGGGTTTTAAACAGTATAGCCATATCGCCGGTTAAGCCTATGGAGTATGTTGTTTCAAAGCTGATTTCCATTGCCTTAATTTCCACACTGGTCGGTCTTCTCATTGGCATAGCAGGCCAAAGGATAGACAATCCATTTTTCTTTATCCTGGGAATATTTTTGGGCTCATGTCTGTTTTCAGCGGTGGGGCTGATCGTTGCCTCCAATATCGCAACACTTAACCAATTTGTTG
>JAEXPO010000277.1 GCA_023446675.1 Bacillota bacterium
GTTCCGATTAGGGAATTAACGCCCCCTACCACCACCGTTAAAAAGGCATCGGTAAGGTATTGGGCTCCCATGGCCGGAGAAACGCCCCTTATGGGCGCCAGTACGGCTCCTGCAAGCCCTGCCAGGCCCGCGCCGTAGGCAAAGGTCCAGGTGTCGGTTCTGGAGGTGTCGATACCCAGACATTCGGTCATAACCCTGTTTTGGGTAATGGCCCGCATCTTCTTTCCAAATGGGGTTTTGTAAAAGAGAATCCAGGTGCAAAGGAGCATAAAGAGGGCGGTAATGGCCACAAAGACATTGTAAAAGGGAATAACGGCCATGCCCAGACTAAAGCTTCCCTCAAAGGGCATGCCCACGTATTTGAGCTCCGAGCCGGAAATGGCTCTGACAGCCTGCTGAAGGATAAGGGACAACCCATAGGTTGCAAGCAGAGTCTCTGAAATTTTTCCGTAAATACGCTTTATCAGTAGCTTTTCAATAACAAGGCCCAGGGCCGCCGTGACAAGGAAGGCAAAGAACATGGACAGATAAACCGGCATACCCAGAAAAGTAAAAAGATAGTAGGCCACGTAGGCGCCGATCATAATGAGCTCACCGTGGGCCAGATTCACCACCTGCATATGTCCGAAAATAATAACAAGGCCCAGGGCCATCATCAGGTACAGGGCCGATGCGTTGAGTCCGTTAAAAAGCTGTGCGAGTAACATAGGTAAATCCCCTTCGTGTGATAACCCTTCTATTCAGGGAAAGCCGCAGGCACCGCCAGGCCTCCTTGGTAAGAGGTTGGCGGCGCCAACGCGTTTAAAGCTTTGATGTATGCCCTTTTTACAGCACTAAGCTTAAAAAGGGTGTGGCGGTGTTATTTAAGAATCGTCTCATAAAGCGGGGAACAATTAAGGCGCCGGATTGGGTGCAATAAGGTCGGCGGATTCGTATACGATTTCAAACACACCCTGGTCGTTAACCTTGCCGATGCGGGATTTAACCCATACATGCTGATTGGAAGTATCCACGCTGATTTTACCCTGGGGTGCGTCAAATTCCAGTCCGCCAAAGGCTTTAATAAGCTTGTCCGCGGAGGTGTCTCCCGCTATTTCAAGAGCCTGGGCCAAAAGGTATACACTTGTGTAGGAAGCTTCGGCAACAGCTGTTACCGCGGTTTCCTTGCCGTATTTGGACTCGTACTTGGAGATGAAAGCCTTATTGGCCGGGGTGTCGATGGAATTAAAATAGTTGACGGAGGTGTAATGGCCTGCCGCATTTTCTGCACCCAGGGCCTGAACCATGGATTCGTCGGTGATAAAGCTGGCAATAGGCATTTTCTCAGGATCCAGGCCGTACTGCTTGTATTGCTTGTAGAAGGCTACGGCGCTGTCACCGTTTAAGTTGCAATAAATAACATCGGGATTGGCTTCCTTGATTTTAGTGATAATGGAGGAGAAATCGGAATGTCCGTTAGGCACGTATTCCTCTCCCACCACCGTGCCGCCTGCGGCTTCAAGCCCGGTTTTGGCCTGGGAGTTGATGAGAGCTACGTAAACCGTATCGGTGCCCATTAAAAAGAACTTGCTTCCTGCATTTTCAGTAAGCCAGGGAATGAAGGGATCACCCTGCTGATTGGGGACGCAGCCTGTGTAAATGAGGTTGGGAGAGGGCTTTTCCCCTTCGTAGAAGGTAGGGTAAATAAGTACGGAGTTGTTCTGCTCCACCACGGGAGTCATGGCCAGACGGCTTGCGGAGGTGTAACCCCCGATGGTTGCCACAACCTTGTCCTGCATGATGAGCTTTTTGATTTTTTCGGCTGCCTTGGCAGGATCCGAACCGTAATCCTCGTAAACAGGCACAAGCTTCTTGCCGTTGACGCCTCCGGCTTCATTGACCTCGTCGATGGCAAGCATGGCCGCATTGTACATGCTTTCCTCCGTGATGGCAAGGGCGCCGCTTTTAGAGAAGAGGATACCAACCTTGATTTCATCGTTGGAGCCGGTCGCGCTGCCACATGCGGCGGCAGAGAATGCAAGACCCAGAGACAGGGAAAGACAGAGCAGCTTTTTCAACATTTTTGACTTCATAATGGGTTCCATTCCTTTCATACTAATATTATAAAGCAACACAAACAACAGGAATATCGGATTTAAGGCCTTTACAGGGTGTATTCCCACACGGCAGGTTTTTTCGTGAACAGCACCCTGCCGTCACGATAGGAGTAAAGCACATCGCTTAAAAAACGCACCGCATCATAATCGTCGGCGGCGTCAAGCAAGATGAAGCGGGCGGGCTTGCCTTCGGCAATTCCGTAATCCTTTTCAAGGGACAGGGCCTTGGCACCGTTTTCAGTGATAAAATCCAGGCTCCGCTGTATTTCGTTGTAGCCCATAATCTGGCATACATGAAGGCCCATATCCAGAATGCGAAGAAGGTTTCCCGTTCCAATAGGGTACCAGGGATCGCATACGGAATCCTGTCCGAGAGCCACGGTCATGCCGCTTTCGGTAAGCTCCTTGACCCGGGTGATGCCCCGGCGCTTGGGATAGGTATCCATACGCCCCTGCAGATGAATGCTTTCGGTAGGGCAGGAAACGAAATTAATCTGTGAATTCTTTAACAGGTTAAAAAGCTTGTAGCAATAGGCGTTGTTGTAGGAATGCATGGCCGTGGTGTGGCTTGCCGTCACCCTGCTTCCAAGGCCGGTGGCATAGGCCAGATTGGCCAGCACCTCTAAAAACCTGGACTGCTCGTCGTCGGTTTCGTCACAGTGAACATCAATGAGGCGGTTGTATTTTTCAGCCAGCTCCACTATGAATTTAAGGGATTCCACACCCATATCCCGGGTGTATTCATAGTGCGGGATGGCGCCGATAACATCGGCCCCCCGGCGCAGGGCCTCCTCCATAAGCTCCTTTCCCTTGGGAAAGGAAAGAATGCCGTCCTGGGGAAAGGCCACGATCTGGATGTCTACAAGGCCCCTAAGCTCTTCCTTAAGCTCCAAAAGGGCATCCAGTGCCAAAAGGCTGGGGTCGGTAACATCCACATGGGTGCGCACGGCCTGAATGCCGTAGCCTGTTTGAAGGCGGATGACCTTTCTGGCATTGTCCTTAATGAGCTCTTTGGTTACTTTAACGCTGTTTTTTCGTTCCGCCCAAATTTGAATACCCTCAAAAAGGGTGCCGCTCTGGTTAAAGCGGGGCTCTCCTGCCGTTAATACCGCATCCAGATGAATATGAGGCTCAATAAAGGGCTGGGTGATAAGCTTTCCTCCGGCATCGAGGATGTCTTCTCCGGATACGGAGGCCGGTGGGGTCTTGTCCTTGTTTTTTTGAGGGATAATAGACTTAAAACGGCCGTTTTCTATGACAAGATTATAAAGTCCTTCTTTTTTTCTAAGCCTGCAATTTTGAACGATCATGTGTCTCGCTCCCGTGTTATCCTATTTTTTGGAATAAAAAAATGCCTTACGCGGGGACAGGCCCATCATCGCAAGACATCATTGTCAGGATTGTTTATTGCTTTTGAGTTTACCATAAACAAAGGGGGAATGCATCGTGTGGCATGTACAAGTTGGGAGCCTTCCGGTTGTCATTTGCACACAAGGAGGCATGGCCTTCCTTCAGGCTCTTTGTTATAGTAAAATGAGTTTGTTAACCTGGAGTGCTTTGCGGGGCGGCTTTAAATTGGAAAGCGCTTAAGGGCAGAGCAAAACATTAAGGCAAGAAGCAAGGGAGAAAAAGCATGGGTATTTTATGCGGCCTGGATTTGGTGGAAATCGCAAGAGTGGAAAGAGCAATGGCAAGAAAGGGTGACGCCTTCAGACGAAAGGTGTATACCCCTTCGGAGCAAGCCTATTGCGAGTCCAGGGGCAAGGCCCGGTATGCCAGCTACGCGGCCCGGTTTTCGGCCAAGGAGGCTTTGTCCAAAGCCCTTGGCACCGGTATTGCGGCAGGCGTGACCTTCCTTGATATAGAGGTGGTGTCCGATGAAAGGGGAAAGCCCTCGTTAATCCTTCATGGACATACTAAAGAGGTTTTTGAAGCTTTAGGCGGGAAAAGTCTGGCCTTGAGCCTTACCCACTGCAGGGATTATGCAGAGGCACAGGTGGTTATTGAGACAGAAGGTGACTGGGACCAAAAGCCTGAAAACCGGCGAAGACGCTGTAAAAGAGGAGGCAGGCCATGACGAAAAAGCTTAAGCTTGTTCATACCGCAGATGTCCATCTGGACTGGCCCTTCACGGAAGGCGGCCTCACCGGGTATTCCCGGGGGCGCAGGGAAGACATTAAGGCGGCCTTGAGTACCGTTATCCGCCGTGCTCTTGCGGAAAAGGCGGATTTGCTTGTTATTGCGGGGGACCTTTATGAGCATCACCACGCGTCGGCCCAAACCATTGCCTGGCTTTCCCGGGAGCTTCAAAAAGCAGAGCTTCCCGTTTTTATTGTGCCGGGAAACCATGACCCCTATGTGGCCAACGCCTGGTATGCCACCTGGGACTGGCCGGAAAATGTACATATTCTTCATAGCGGTAAACCTACTGTTACACTGGACAGGCTTTCTGTTCAGGTTCATGGCATAGGCTTTCAGGCCTTTCGCCAGGAGGCGCCGGATCTCAGCTTGGTGCCGCCGCCCTCCCAGGGTTTTTTTAATATTCTGGTTCTTCACGGTACACTGGATATGACCTTTGGGCACCATCCCTATAATCCGGTTACCTCCACCCAGCTGGATGCCCTGGGGTATGATTATTATGCTTTGGGGCATTTTCACAAGGAGGGTACGGGCTTTGCCTTAAAAAGAGCCCTTAATCC
>JAEXPO010000288.1 GCA_023446675.1 Bacillota bacterium
GCCTGTATGCCTTCACTCTTCTGATACCTTATAAAATTGATATTTCTGCTTTTGGCCTGCTTATCAATTTCACTTAAAATCGATTTATTAAAGATGGTATCCAGCTCTTCCCCATCCTCAGCCCAATATAGCAATGCCACATTGTCTATTTTGGGATTTATCTTTTTCTTGGTATACCCAATTTCCTCAGCTATTCTAAATATGGTACTTCTTGTCTGATCGCTTACAGAGATTTTGGGATCATGATTCAGCACCCGTGATACCGTAGCACTGGAAACACCCACCAGCTGTGCTATATATTTTATGGTTGCCATGACAGCTTCTCCTATTAACTGATTTAAGTAAACATTTTACTACCAAACGAAACTGATGTCAACTTACGTCACTATTACGAAAAAGCCCTTACCGGATAGGCAAGGGCTTTTAGGATGATTTAATTCCTTGGGGTATCCCCGCTGTCGGTCTGCTCCTGACTCGGACTACTTTTGCTTTTAAGCTTGAAGTTCTTTTCAATAATGTTTTTAAAGCTGTCGGCTTTCATGATACCTTCAATCAGGTATTTCAGTATGACAATTGACAGAGGCCCCAAAAACATACCTAATACACCAAAGAGCTGTAAGCCCACATACATTCCAAACAGGGTAAACAGCGGGTGAACGCCTATCTGTTGCCCCACAATTCTCGGCTCAACAAGCTGCCTGACAAAAAGACAGATGACATAAAGCAGAACAAGAGAAAGCCCCATTTTTGTGTTTCCTCCCACCAGGGAGAAAATAGCCCAGGGAATGAGCACCGATCCGGTTCCCAAAACAGGCAGCAGATCCACCAGCGCAATGATCACTGCTATTAATAAAGCATTTTCTACACCGATGATCAACATGCCTACGAGCATTTCGGAGAAGGTGATGAGCAGGAGGATAAACTGTGCCTTTATCCATCCAAAAAGAGCAACGAAAATATTCTGAGCAATGCCCCGGCTGTTTTTCATCCAGGTAGATGGAATCTGACGCTCAAGAAAGCGCAGAATGGCCATTTTATCACTAGACATAAAGTAGGTGGCCACCAGGGTTACAAGAATAAAAATAAAGACCTGTGGCAGCGACATTACCGAATAGACCGTATTTTGAGCAAAATTGTAAAAAGGCTTCAAAAGATTCTGCAGGTTACTGGTAAGCTGATCGGTCTGGGTATTGATAATTTCGGTTAGCTTATCGGGAAGCTGAATGTAGATGCCGTTAAACCGTTCCGCAATATCATTGAAGAAGTCGGTAAGCTTATCCACATTGAGCTCAAGACTGAGATAAAAGTTCTTTATTTCAAGTACAAGCCTTGAGATAATAAAGATAAGAAGCGATACCACAGCTCCCAGAACAACCAGAATGGAAAGAATCGTTCCAATTTTTCTCGGGATCCGTATTTTCTTTTCCAAAAATTTTACAATGGGCTCAATGAGTGAGGCAAAAACATAAGCTAAAATAAAGGGTATGATATACTTAGCCGCTTTCAGGACGATCAGAGCACCTATAAAAATCAGCAGGAATTTCAAGATATACAATAAAATCTTCTTCACACCTTCTGACATAAGCTCCCTCCTTCGGCATTTTTAAACTTTATGTTCCAACATAGCCGATCATGCCTGCGGACTTGCGTAAAACGGGGCAAAGGTTCTCCTTGCATATATGAGCTTCCCATCCTCCCGTTTACTCTCCATAAAGGACAGTCCTGCGGCATTAATGTAAAGACTTCCGGCCGCGGTTTGCACTAAGGTCGGATCACAACCGGAAGCCTCACGTATCAAGGTTATATGAGGAAAATAGTCCCCTGTATCGGGTTGCTTTGCAAAGCGCCCCGTCGCTTCATTTACACGGTTAAAAAGCTGAAACAGCTCCGGCTCGTGCTTTACACCAAGCCACAAAACAGACCGGCTGCCCTTCCGGAAAGAACCGAAACCAGCTGTTTCCAGATTAAAAGCATTCTGTCCGGATGCAATGCGCCAGGTAAGCTTATCAACCAGGTCAGCCTCAACATCCGTAAGCTCGCCAAGGAATTTTACCGTGAGATGAAAATTAACCTGCCGGGTATAATTGCCTTTGATTCCAAGGCGAAGCAACTCCTCCTGTTTGCTGTAAACA
The DNA here is from genome assembly GCA_023446675.1 of Bacillota bacterium. GTDB lineage: Bacteria > Bacillota > Clostridia > DSM-8532 > DSM-8532 > DTU059. The sequence goes on from JAEXPO010000288.1 coordinate 2,133, forward strand.
TAGTCCTTTGCTTCATTACTCAGCTCAATGGCTAAAAACCCTCTCACTCTTATTCATCCTCTTCTGTCGAAGAGCCATGATGGCCGTGGGCATGGCAACCGCCGCAGCAACCGCTGCAACCACTAAACATCACATCTTCAGTCAAACCGTTTTTAACACGGTAATCCGATAAAGCGGCAGCGATGGCTTCCTCCGCCAGCACCGAGCAATGCACCTTTGCAGGGGGAAGTCCGTCCAGAGCTTCCATGACCGCTTTATTGGTTATATTTTCAGCTTCCTTGATGGTCTTTCCAATAATAAGCTCGGTAGCCATGCTGCTCGTGGCAACGGCTGCACCGCAGCCAAAGGTTTTAAACTTGGCATCCGTTATAATGCCGTCCTCTATTTTAAGGTACATCTTCATAATATCGCCGCATTTGGCATTGCCAACCTGGCCAACACCGTCTGCATCGGTAATTTCCCCAACATTGCGGGGATTTGAAAAATGATCCATAACCTTTTCACTGTACATGTGTGTCACACTCCCTTTACAAAATCTTCGTACAGCGGGGACATGCTTCTTAGTCTTTCCACCGTCTCAGTCAGGCAATTAACGAGAAAATCAACCTCTTCCTCCGTGTTATGCTCTCCAAAGGAAAGCCTCAGTGAGCCATGGGCAATTTCATGGGATAAGCCGATGGCAAGAAGCACATGGGAGGGATCCAGCGATCCGGAGGTACAGGCTGACCCGCTGGAGGCCTTTATGCCTTTCATATCCAGCATAAGGAGAAGCGATTCTCCTTCAATAAAGCGGAAGGAGATATTGAGATTCCCCGGCAAACGCTGCTCACGGGGACCGTTAAGCTTTACATGAGGAATTTTATCAAGAATGGCATTAAGGGCCTTGTCCCTCAAAGCACTAACCTTTTCGCGGTAGGCATCCAGGCTGTCTACCGCCAGCTCAAGAGCGGCAGCAAGACCAACGATTCCGGGGACATTCTCAGTACCTGCACGCCTCCCTCTTTCCTGGTGGCCACCGTGGATAAGGGTAGCAATTTTTACGCCCTTTCGAATATAAAGAAAGCCTGTTCCCTTGGGTCCATAGAATTTATGGCCGGAAACCGACATGAGATCCACATTTAGTGCTTTTACGTCAATGGGTACATTGCCTGCAGCCTGAACCGCATCGGTATGAAACAGAACACCGGCCTTGCGGCAGACCGCTCCAATTTCAGAAATGGGCTGAACCGTACCGATTTCATTGTTGGCAAACATGATGGTAACAAGAACCGTATCGGGCCGAATGGCTTTTTCTACATCGGCAGGGCTTACAAAGCCTTCGTCGTTTACCGGTAAAATGGTAACATCACAGCCGGTTTTTTTAAGATATTCACAGGTTTCCATAACAGCGGGATGCTCAATAGCTGATGTAATTACATGCCGGCCTTTTTTCTGTAAGGCTTCAACAGCACCCTTAATAGCCCAATTATCAGCCTCTGAACCGGATCCTGTGAAATAGATTTCAGAGGCCTCGGCTGCACCGACAGCCCTGGCAATCTTGGCTCTGGCTTCCTCTATGGCTTTACGGTTGTCCCGTCCTATGGAATAGATGGAAGAGGCATTACCGTACTGCTCCACAAAATAGGGTTTCATGACTTCAAAAACCTGTGGTTTAACATAGGTTGTTGCCGCATGATCCAAATATATAATCTTATCTGGCATACCAAATCATTCCTTTATGAATTATTATATTTAAGTTAGCATTGTCCTATCCAAAAGTCAATAAACACGAAAACGGCAAAAAGCCCGATATATAGTATTATACCTTAATCGGGCTTCTTAAACAAAACTTCTTTATAAACTTAAAATAGTATATTTAACATATAGGAATCCTTTACAATACAGGCTTACCGGCATAGGCCTCCGTTTCGTAGCTTACAATAATTTTACCGGAAGTATTATAAATATCGAAAAGCGTTTTTATCTCTCCAATCATTTCTTCGTAACCGTCCTGACCGGGCTCAGGTATGCCGCAGTCCACTAAAAAGCGGCCTTTTATGCCCTCAAAATCTAAAATTTGCTGATTAGGTACGGAGAGCACAGAGAAGCAGCAGGAGCCGAAAAAGTCTGTAAAATAAGCAGGCGTCAGCTTGCACAGAGCTAAATCCTCCACTTCAGCGCAGTAACGTGAAAGAATGGGAGCAAGATTTTCAAGAAAAGGATTAGAGTTGAAACACGGCCGATTCCAAATAAGGATGATGCTGCCGCCGGGCTTTAAAATTCGGGAGAATTCCGCTTTGCACTTTTCATAATCAAAATGATGAAAGGACTGAGCACATACGATATGGTTTACCGACATATTGGGCAGAGAGGTAAACTCAGCTGTTCCGCTAATGGTGACATAACGTGTAAATTCGTCGCTGAGAAGCCTTTCAGAGGCTTCTCTCATTGTATCATCGGGTTCGATTCCCACAACTCTGCTGCCTCTTTCAAGAAGTAACCGGCTGAAAACCCCTGTACCGGATCCGATATCCGCTATTACCGATTCTCTTGTAAAGCCGTGCTCCGCATAGAGAAAATCTATGAGACGCCTGGGATAACCGGGGCGGTAGCGGATATAGCTTTCCATTTTACCTGAAAAGCGCAGTGTACTAATCATTGTCCATCCTCCATCCTGGCTGGAAGTTTGTTTTTGCTTTAGTAAATTACGTACATTACTGGATTAGCCTTCCTCTTTCTCCGAAATTTAATTTCAAAATTATTATAGCACATAAATTACCACTATGGTTTATTGCCTGAATAAAATGGCTTTTGATGCGATTCACACTTGATATAAGCCTGTTTTGTTTCAATAAATTACCCGTACTGCGTTGTAATGGCAATTTATCTTCTTAAAACGCGAGGCATGATAAGGGCAATTGATTTTTAATTTAACAGTACTCCGGGAGGTATGGAATGAGAGCTAAAAAAGGAAGTAAAAGGAAATGGATTATACAAATTATGCTGCTGCTGCTTGGTGTTCTAACCCTCACAGGCTTGACTGTCACGGTGGCACCGGAGGTAACCGGTATACTGCGTCGGCCGGACCAGTTCAAAAACGTCATTGACTCCTACGGCCAAATGAGTGTTCTTGTTTTCATTGCCTTTCAGGTTATTCAGGTGGTGGTGTCGGTGATACCGGGTGATGTGGTGCAAATAGCCGGAGGCTATATTTATGGTACCTTCTGGGGCACGGTTTATTCAGCAGCCGGTATTCTTATAGGAACGCTTGCAGCCTTTTATGGTGCCAGACTTCTGGGTTCAGGCGCAATTCGGTTTTTTGTATCGGAGAAAAACATGCAGCGGCTCCATCAAATGATGGATGCTCCACGTTCTGAAACGGTTCTTTTTCTTTTCTTTCTCATTCCGGGACTCCCAAAGGATATTCTGGTTTATGCTGCAGGGCTTTCCCCCATACGGTCCGCACGCTTCTTTTTTCTTTTTACCGTGGCCAGATTGCCGGGCCTTGTTGGCTCCTCTGTTATAGGCGCTAATTTGCAGCAGGAAAATTATTCTTTTGTTATTATACTTTTCAGCATCTGCTGTCTGCTTTTTGGGGGCGGTTTCATTTGCAGAAAGCGTATTCTGGCCTTTATTAAAAGCATCGGAGCTTCCACCCCGGGTAGAGAGGAAGGAAAATAATTATTTTCCTTCCTCCTTTTCCTGTTCACTGCTTGGTGCTCCCGCCTTAAGCAGATCCCTGATTTCCGTCAGAAGTACAACCTCGGCAGTGGGTTTTGGAGACTCTGCAGCTTTACCCTCTTCCTTTCTTTTGAACCTTTCAATAAGCTTTATA